>JBAVJG010000645.1:0-1501 GCA_049687655.1 Anaerolineales bacterium
GTGAAACATGACGTAATCAGGGTGGATGTTCAAAAGCAGGTTGGACAAGATGGAATAGTAGTAACCACGCTGACTCTCGTCCTCGTCCAGATCACCTAACGGGAGCGCGCACGTTCGGCCTGTCACCGTCATACTGCCGCCGCTGGTGATGCTTAAGAATCCGCCCAGGAAGGGACCCTCGACCAGATCATTCTCGGCGCTGGTGTAATTGGCAAATTTATTCAACAGAGGATGAATAGTCGGACAGTGATAGCACTCGTTGAAATTCTGGAAGACATATTTCCAATTGGATTTGACATCATACGAAATCCGTTTGTGAGATGTTAGACCCCTCATCCTCCATTGGCTGAGACGGCCGATCAGCGGCGCATAGGTTTCGGCAAATGGTTCGGGCTTATCAAGACCCAGGTGAACGAAGATAAAGCCTTCCCACAACTCGACGGGCGCAGCGCGCAGCGGATAATCTTCCCGGCGGAATCCTTCAACCTCCTTCATGAACGGCGCGCCGATGAGTTTTCCATCCAAGCCGTAGGTCCAGGCGTGATAAGTACACTGGATGCTATTGCTGAAGAATCCCTCGACGGCTTCGCAAATCCGCGTACCGCGGTGACGACAAACATTGTAAAAGGCGCGGACCTGTTTCTCTTTATCCCGCAGGATAATCAGACTTTCGCCAAATAGACTGAGAAGGAAGTAGTCGCCCGGATCTGGGATGCGGCTCTGGTGCCCGGCGCAAGTCCAGTACTTGTTGAAGATGCGTTCCTTCTCCCGCTCAAACACTTGGTCAGATATGTAATATTTTTGCGGGAGGGTTTTTGCGCCAGCGGTGAAAGTGTCTGCGGTTTTCAAGAATGTTGCCATCATCTGCTCCTAAAATGTTATTTTATTCTGCTGACATCAAGTTACAAGAACTCAGGCGAAATTAATACTAATTTTATCTAATTAAGCTATGATGTAAGCAATATTGGTAGTTCAATTAGTGAAAGGATTCCAAGATGGAAAAGTTTGCCTGCAAGAATCTCGGCTTGGATTGCGATTTTGAAGTGACAGGTGCGACAAAAGAAGAGACAATGAAGAAAGCCATGGAACATGGAAATGTGGTTCATGCTGACATGATGAAAGATATGACCGAAGAGCAAATGCAAGCATTCGGCCAACAGTTAGAAGCATCCATTAAGCCCGTTTAACTTGGCCAGTGGTCAAGACAACGCTCCGAACACAGTTCGGAGCGTTTTGCATTTAACTGTTCTTGAGAACTTGTTTTGCCGCATTCCTGCCGCTTGCGCCGCTGATACCGCCTCCCGCATGGACTCCGCTCCCACACAGATACAGTCCCCCAATCGGCGTTTTGTGGTTCGACCAACCCGGGATAGGACGCATGAACAGGAACTGGTCGAGCATAATCTGTCCGTGGTTGAGGTCGCCTTCGGTGAGGGAGTAGGTTTCTTCGAGGTCAGTTGGCGTGATGGTATGACGAGTGACGAGTGATGATTTCAGATTT
>JBAVJG010000646.1:0-5027 GCA_049687655.1 Anaerolineales bacterium
GTCCTCGCGAAATTCACCGCTATCCAATGTGTGTAAGCGATCCGGATCATCGAGCAGCACGTCGACCTGGCTGTGGGTCAGTTCACGCATCATGGGTGCTAACGGGACCGTGGCCGGGGGATAGACTTTGCCGGGCGGTGGAGGCGGTTTCAAGCGTGGTTTGAGCGTGTTGGTCGCTCGTCTGCCAAATATACGTTTGTCGTCGGTTAAGTATCCAACATAATATCCAAGGACTGAGTATATTTCCTTCTTGGGTGTGATAAAGCCGATCCAATTACCAGTGCGGTTGAAGATATATGGGTAGGCAAGAAAAGCTTCCACATCCCCTTTGGATGTGTACAACGGAATAAGTTTACGGACGGATGAATTCATAGGCCCTGCCTTGAGAAAAATAGAATAAATCAGTCTACATCATTATACGTCCAATAACGGTTCACGAAAAAATTCCAAAGCATTACAGTTCCGACCGCCAGCGCCAGGGTAAAATTTTTCGCCAGGAATTCCGGCGTGAAGGGAGCGCGTAACCCCATGCTTTTCATCATTCCCAGGAAAGGCGATTCGATAAAATGCAGGATGGGAATGCGGATGGCAACCCCGGCGATGTTGACAGCAAAAAACATGCCAAGTTGGCGGGCAAGCGGACGGGAACGTGAATCGGGATAGGTCCAGTAGCGGTTCCAGATAAAGTTGCTGATAATCGCGCAGACGAAGGAAATCGTTCCAGCTGGGACGAGTTGCATGCCTACCGCTTGAGTGAGCACGTTCATCACTCCGAAATCGATCACTGCGCCAATCACACCAACGACAGCAAATTTCAGAAAACGCTCGCGTTCTTTTACATTGTTCAGCAGGATCATTCTAATCCCAGTTTTTCCTTGAAATACGGAATGGTCTTCTTAATGCCCGCTTCGAGATTGTATTCAGGCTCCCAACCCAAAATAGTAAGAGCGCGGGTGATGTCCGGTTGGCGGCGCTGTGGATCGCGCGTCGAACGCTCATCCGGCATAAAGGTGACGCCGGCTTCGTTTTCGGTGATCATGTTGATGGCTTCAGCAAATTGCAGGATGGTCATCTCATGCGGATTGCCGATATTGACCGGCTTATGCTCATCTGACATGAGCAGGCGCACGATGCCTTCGACCAAGTCGTCGACATAGCAGAAACTGCGAGTCTGGCCGCCATCACCAAAGACGGTTAGCGGTTGGCCGAGCAAGGCCTGTTTCAGAAAGTTTGGCAGGGCGCGGCCATCTTCCAGGTCCATGCGCGGGCCGTAGGTGTTGAAGATGCGTACGATGTGGGTGTCCACGCTATGTGTGCGATGATATGCCATAGTCAACGACTCGGCAAAGCGTTTGGCTTCGTCATAGACGGCGCGTTCACCTGCAGGATCGACATTGCCGGCATAGTCTTCCGTTTGGGGGTGAACCAACGGATCACCATAAATCTCGCTGGTGGAGGCCAACAAATATTTGGCACTATTTTCTTTGGCAACACCCAGCGTGTTGTGCGTTCCCAATGCGCCTGCTTTCATGGTCTGAATAGGCAGGTTGAAATACCCAACAGGCGAACTGGGATTGGGGCTGGCCGGGGAAGCGAAATGCATGACAGCGTCGACTTTTCCGGGAATATAGATGTAATTAGATACATCGTGTTTGTAAAATCTGAACTTCTCATTGCTGGCCAAATGGGCAATATTCTCGCGGCTGCCGGTGATGAAGTTGTCCATCCCGATGACTTCATGTCCATCTGCCAGCAGGCGGTCACACAGGTGAGAGCCCAGGAAGCCTGCGGCTCCAGTGATCAATATTCTCATAATACCTCGTTTAGTATAGGATTATTTCCAGTCGAGCCTGTTGATTAATCCATCACCAGTGACTTGGAATGCTTTTCTGTTACCCGAGTCTACCAGCCAAAGGTTACCCTGATATGCTAGTGCGAGGAAATCCCCTGTTTGTCCTTCCAGGGGTTCAGGAGCCCAGACGGGCGCTTGCGGTTCCAGCCCGGGTGCGTCGGGTGGCGGGAAGATTATACGCTGGTTTGAGCCATCCCGGTCCATGACTACAACACGATAGCGACTGGTCTCGCTCTGCTCGGGGAATACGGCCTGTAAGTAAGCGACCTGGTATGATCTTTCCTCACCACTGGGGCGCAGGGCGGAGGCGGAAGGGAAGGCGAACATACCTGTTTGACGAACGATCCGTACAACAGCCCGATTGGCTGTGGATGCGGCAGTAAGATCGAAGAATGGCGACTCTTCAGGGTTAACCAGGTTGGGCGGCGGGGCGTGTGTGACGACGTAAAGGGTGAAACTATCCGCGCCCCAGGTCATGCCGGGCACCCAGGCCCAGTCACTGTGGGTTTGGAGAGGGGTGATCTCCAGCAGGGGTTTGAACTCTCCGCTTTGCTGGTCGACTAAGCCTACTTCGTCCGCGCGGGCGTAGCTCAGGATGCCTTCCGGTGAATAATGCAACTCCAGACCCCACCAGCCGTACACGCCGCCACTATTGGCTTCCACGATGCGTTGTGGTGTCCCGGCCCAGCCATCGCCGATGACGACTTTGTACACATCATTGTTAGCTTGCCAACCGGGTGCTGTGGAACGCGGTTCTACGGTAGTATACGCCACGTTGGCAGAACTGGGTGTCCAGATGGCTGAATGTACAACATTTTTAACGTTCAGACTGAACGGTCTTGCGTTTTCCCTGATTAAACTTACAACCCAGAGTGTGTTGATTTCGATATCCGCTGATTTTGTCGACCTGCGCGAAAAAAGCAGCCACTCACCATCCGGAGAGATGGAGAAGATGCGCCCATCCAGGTCACCGGAAGTGATTAGCGGACGGCGGTTAGCAGTGGTGCCCTCCATGAGCCAGGCGTTGCCGCCTGCCAGATAGGTCAGTTTTCCGGGAATGACCAGCGGTGCATACGCGGATTGCGCGCCGACCATGACGATCTCCGGCACGGCTTCAGCGATAATCACGTTCTTGACAACTGAACGGCCGACTTCTGCGTCATCTTCGAACAGGATACGATAAGTCAGTTCTTGCAGCCCGTTGACTCCAGGTTGCACCAGGCGAGTCTCACCGTCAGGCAGTGATTCGTTGCGTGCGATCTGCTGTTCGAAAGGGATGGTCACTTCTTCGGTGACAAACTCTTCGCGCACGCGCGTCAATTGAACCTGATCGCCTTCGCTTAAGACCGTGTAGATGGGGGGGGCGCTTTTATCCAGGTTGCTGACTTGTACGCCGGCAGCCTCCAGCGCCTGACCAGCAGTGCTGCCCGGTTGAATTTCTATCTGCTGTGTACTCCCATCCGCGATAACCTGCACGCGGATCAGTTCATCTCCGAGTTGCGGGGAGCGGCATCCCACTAATAGCAGAGAAATTGCTAGAAATAAGGGGAGCAGGTTGAAGAAAGGGGGGGAGCGTCTGAACATGACGTGCGGTATAATCCAGGGGTTATTTTATCCGGCCCGTGACCGTCATCAATCCGTTCGCGATGTCGATGCGGTCGAGTCGAAAACCGGTAGCGACCGGACCAAGTGATCCGGTATAGGCCTCGGTGATGATGGC
This sequence comes from Anaerolineales bacterium, assembly GCA_049687655.1. Classification (GTDB taxonomy): domain Bacteria; phylum Chloroflexota; class Anaerolineae; order Anaerolineales; family Villigracilaceae; genus JAABUE01. The sequence continues at coordinate 3,573 of JBAVJG010000646.1, forward strand.
TGTCAGACTTTGCTTCAATCCATCTGGCACGGGGAACGGGCCGAAATCAGCCGTAGCGATCTCGATTCTGGGTTGCCCAAGTTCATCCACGCTGACATTAAGGGCAACCAGCACGTTTGCGATAAAATAGCCTCGTTCGACCTTTCCGTAAACTTGCATCTGGCCGTCGCGCAGAAAAACTTGCGGTTCCTTTAGCACCGGATTCTCCTGCGCGGCCAGCCTGAAAGCGATATAAGAGGTGATTTGTTCCTCAGTGATCAGGAGTGTAATCTCACCGCCTTGGGCGCCTGCCAACACAGCGGCCTCGATCTGCGACCGCAGGCTTTGAACGGCCTCCGCCGAAACAGGGATGGTCCCCTCTGGATAGTCTGGCCCGCCGACAAACATCGTGCAGGCCAGAGTTGTAAAAAGTAACACAATCAGGGACAGTACAATACGAATTCGAGTCATTTCACTACTTTGGTAGAAGGATTTTTTACAGGGAGCAATTATAGCATGAGCGAATCTGAGAATCCGGTGGGTTTATCGTTGCCTGCGCAGATTGAAGCGTTGTTATTTGTGGCTGTTGAACCGGTAACATCGGGGCAGTTGGCCACTGTTTTGGAGACAACGACTACACAGGTGAACAACGCGCTGAATGAATTGGACGCTTCTTTCCGGACCCGCGGCCTGCAATTGCAACGACATAACGGACGTGTTCAACTGACAACCGCCCCGGAAACATCTGAGGCGATCGAGCGTTTCCTGGGTCTGGAAGCCATTACTCATTTAAGCCGTGCAGCGTTGGAGGCTCTCTCGATCATCGCCTACCAGCAGCCGGTCACACGCCCTCAGGTTGACTCTGTTCGCGGCGTGAATAGTGATGGTGTGATGCGTACTCTGTTGAGCAAAGGTCTGATCCAGGAAGGTGGACGAGCCGAAGGCCCGGGACGCCCGATCCTGTATCACACCGCACCGGAGTTCTTGCAGCACTTTGGCTTGAATTCTTTGACTGAATTACCGCCCCTGGAACGGAAAGAGAACGGCCAGCAGGATGTGTCATTGTTAAAGGGATAATATGCCTCAAGAACGACTTCAAAAAATATTAGCGCAAGCTGGTTTCGGTTCGCGCCGTTCCTGTGAAAAATTCGTTCAAGCCGGGCGAGTGCGAGTCAATGGGCAGGTAGCGGAAATAGGCCAAAAGGCGGACCCATCCAGAGACAAAATCACGCTGGATGGCAAGCCTGTGGATACTAACGTAGATTACGTTTATATTGCCTTGCATAAACCGCGCAATGTACTCTCTACGGTGTCACCGGAACCGGGCGATAATCGCAAAATCGTCATCGACCTGGTTGAAGTGCCTGACCGCGTTTACCCTGTCGGCCGCCTTGACTTTGACAGCGAGGGCCTGATCTTGTTGACCAACGATGGGGATCTTGCGAATCATCTCACTCATCCGCGCTACGGCCACGA
>JBAVJG010000647.1:0-1670 GCA_049687655.1 Anaerolineales bacterium
CTTCTCATCATCTGTGCCTTCAAATGCTGCCGGGTCTTCAAAAGACCAGTGCATGCGCTGGTTGACACCCGGCCAGACTGTCGGGCAATTCTTATCGGCATCATCGCAGACAGTGACCAGGTATTGGAACAAGACTTTCCCTAGATAGGCATTTACGCCTTTGGAAGTCTGATCTGAAATATCGATCCCGACTTCCTGCAAGACCTGGATGGTGAATGGATTGACACCTGCGGGCTTCAAACCTGCGCTATGCGCTTCAAAGCGGTCACCGGCATATTTACGCAAGAAGGCTTCCGCCATCTGACTGCGGGCGGAATTGCCGGTACAAAGAAAAAGAACACGGGTAGACATAAAGTGAACTCCTGTTGGGTGGAATTAGCCACTTTATCTTAATTCACACAGGTTAACAACGATTTAACGGGGGATTATGGTCAGGTAAATGGATTAGATACCGGCACGTGAACGACATGCCTTGGACACCCCCCAACCTATTTTCATATCATTTGCAGCCAGAGCAAGAAATCAATTCTCAAATGATTCGGAAAGGAAACTATGATGAATACCAGCCAAAAGGACGACCGAAAGAATCGCATCGTGAAGATCTCGATCTTGTTTCTCGCGCCGTTGATTGCATTACTTTTCTTGAACTTCCGCCAGGTGTATTCTCGCTGGGCTGTATGGAGCGAAACAGACCGCCTTACTGTATTGGCAGAGAGCGCACCGGATGGGTATCAAAATCCCGCGCCCCTGGAAGACCGCTTCGAGGGGAAGCTGTCAGGGGACTTCTGGAAGTTTACGACCATCAACGGAGCCGGGGAAGTTTCGAATGAACTGGCATGGCATAGCACCGCGATCACGATTGATGATGGCCTGTCAATACTACACAGCCCAGACCCGGACTATTACGACGAAAGCCCGGCCAGGCGCGAGCCGGCCTCGGAGCGCTACAACAACGCCACCCTGATCGGCGGGAGCGGATTTCGTCCAATTCCTTCCGCCGATGTGGTCTTGAAGTTCACCACCCAGGTGGATGAAGACTTTTACGGCACAGCAGGTGTGATCGTTCAGCCTGCCGGCACGCTGGGGGAAGATGGTTTCTTTGCAAAACCGTTTGACATGTTCGGTTATTCGATTACAGGAGCTGAATCATCTATCAACGGCATCAGTGGACCGAATTGCTATCTGGCACTCAATTGGGCTCCTGTGGAAGTCCAGCCATTGCAGGTGGACCCACACACATGGGGATCGTATGAAATCCGTCTGCGTTGGATCAGCAAGACGGAATGGTTGGGGACCGTATCGGTAGACGACAAAGAATTGTGTCGGATTCCAATGCCGGCGTTTGGACCGGTGGAAGTGCATGTCTGGAGCGACAATTTCCTGGTGACCACCCAGCCGCGCCGCTGGTGGGAGCTTGCACCCGCGATGGATCTGTATTTTCAGGACGGTGGGGAAAAGCAATTTCAATTGGGTTCCATTCAAATTTTCGAAGAGTCACGTTAATTTTCTGAAAGAGATAACCGACACACTTAGCGACACGTCCAGGATACCCCCCTGGGCGTGTTCGTATCATAGGCCGCATGAGCGAGACCTACCAGTCCAAACGCGAACGACGACAACGCATCTTAGCGGCTCTGCCGGCTGAACTGCGCCCGCACGTTTCCCTGCGC
>JBAVJG010000648.1:0-2285 GCA_049687655.1 Anaerolineales bacterium
TTGTGCTGCAAGGTTTCGTCAGCTTTGCCCATTCCATTGTTTGTGATCAGCACAATGGTGTTTTTCATTCGACATCCTCCGCGTCAGATGGTGTTGCGTTTTGATAAGCTTCGAATAGCTTTTTGGCTTCAGCAAACTGCTCTTTGGGCACAAAAACTTGCACGCGCCCAAAAATGTCGTAATTTGTGGGAATCAATTGACCAATGGCTTCTTGGATCAATTCCACCTGAATGCCTTCAGCCTCTAGGAAGCTTTTAACCCCCTCGGCCTCCAGGCGACCATAAATCTCTGCCAGCTTTTCCCATTTCATTTCATCCATTACAACCTCCAGACAACTATAAAGAGAACGGTAAAGAGCGTACTCACGATCAACTGGCGGACGCCGATGGCGGTCGGTTTCCAGCCTGTGGCGGGATGAGTGATGCCCCACAGCGTTTCCAGCCACTGCACTACGAAGGGGATGAAGATCCAGCGCGGCAGCCAGGCGTACCATCCCAGAGCAATGGTCATAACCAGGTTGAATGATGTATATTGCAGGGCACGCATTCCCATCTTCCACTGCTCGCTTCTTACCGGATCTTGAGCCTGTTCCCCCTTCGGGGACATTGTCCGTTGCTCAAGCCTGAGATAGGCATAGACGATGGAGGCCGCCGACTGCAGCCAGGTCAACAGCCATAACGCCCAACCAAGCGGATCGTAGCCACCCTGGCCAATCCAGAAAGCTGCTGGGGCGGCCAGTGACAGCGCGCCGGTTGCCAGTATCTCTACCCCGGCCTGCTTGCGTTCGGCGCGCTTGCTGACCAGATACAGATGCCAGGCGAACACCGGTATGCCTGGAACTGCCAGATACAGAACGTGGAAATAGCCATTAGCGATCAAACCCGCCAGCGCCAGCAGGATAATCGCACCATAAACCAGCATCCAAAATCGTGCAGCAGGTAGATCTGCGCGGGATCGCCGACCGGCATAGGCCTTCACTGCGATGCTGAGCGGCTGTCGAAACAAGAAAGCGCCCATGGCTGCGATGATCAGACTTATCGAAGCAGGCTTAAAGTTTTCACCCGCAAACAGGCCAATTAGCAACGGACTCAGGATAAAGACCCAGGAACCGTGGTCCTGCGGTAGGGCAATGTGGAGGCGAAATAATCGGGCGCGTTTGTTCATCTCTTTATGAATTTCAAGGTAAGAATAATAGAAAATCTCAGGTCATACAAGTGACAAAGTGCATGTAGTGACATGACGCTGGTGGGGTATTCAGTCCTATTGTGGGATTGTTCCATACAGTACAATTTGACCTATGAAATTACTCACCGTCTGGATGTGGGAAAGCCTTGAAAATCTGCCGATGATTCTCGGCTTTGTGATTGCAGCCCGGCTCTGGGAGGATAGCCTGCCAGTCGGACTGACGGTTTTAGTTATTGGCATGGGATCGGGTGTCCTCATCACGCGGCTGGTGGAACCAAAATTGCACAAAGAAAAGCATAAAGTGCGCTGGATTAGTGTACTGGTCAACTTCCTGCTGTTTGTGGCGCTGGCTATTCCTTTTGTGTACTACTTCCGCGTAGATACTCTTTGGCTTAACTGGAAGACCGACCTGCTCGGCGGGATGGCTGCTGGTATATTGCTGACCCTTATCCAAAGCACCCATTGGAGCGGACCAAAGTCGCGTATGCTCCTGCACGGTGCGGCGATGATGGTTGCTTTCCCGGTTATTATGCTGGGGTTGCGGACTATCATCCATATGGATGGTTGGTGGCTTTCAATGCTGCTCACACTTCTCCTGACACTGTTTGCAAGTTTGATCATCGCGCTGATCGATTATCGAGAGATGTACCTTCGTGAACGGGATGGTTAATTCTCAAGTTCATCTAACACTTTTCCCATCACCTCTACCAACAGCTCCGCATTCCCCTCGTCAAACACCATCGGCGGTCTGATCTTAAGTACATTGTGATTGGGCCCATCCGTGCCGAGCAGGATGCCATGTTCACGCATACGGTTCATCACATAATCGGCTTCCTCTGTGGCGGGTTCTAACGTTTGGCGATCGCGTACCAGTTCCACACCCAGGAACAGGCCGGAGCCGCGCACATCGCCAACCAGAGGGTAACGTTCCATGAAAGGGCGCAAGCCTGCCAGCAAACGCTCACCCATGCGCCGGGCGTTTTCCTGCAAGTTCTCATCTAAAACCACATTCAACACTTCCAGCCCAACCGCGCACGAGACCGGGTTGCCGCCAAAAGTGCTGAAGTATTCCATACCGTTCTGGAAGGCGTCCGCGATCT
>JBAVJG010000649.1:0-6341 GCA_049687655.1 Anaerolineales bacterium
CCTGTGGAAGGACATGTCCATCGGCTGGCAGTTTATCTCTGCGCGCGCTGGCTTTTTGGGCTTGATGATTCTGTTTGGGTTGGGAAATTACGCCAACATGATGACTGACACGCTCATGCCGCCCATGCTGCTGGAACTCGATTCCCCGACCATCCTGGGCAGTGTGCTCTCGACGGGCGGATTGGGGATGTTGGTCGGCACGGTATTGATGTCCGCCTGGGGAGGCCCGAAGAAGCGCATTTACGGTGTCTTGATTTTTAAGACGCTGGCAGGCCTGGCAATTATGGCCATAGGGCTTTTCCAGAGCATCCCGTTGATCGCGCTGGCAACCTTTTTTTATTACCTGCCCTTCCCGCTGGTCAATGGCTCGGATCAGGCCATCTGGCAAAGCAAGGTGCCGCCGGAATTGCAGGGACGCGTATTCTCCATCCGGCGCATGCTGGCGCGTTCGATGATTCCGCTGGCCTACCTGACCGCAGGTCCGCTTTCGGATCAAGTCTTCAAGCCGTTGTTGAGCGCGAACGGCGCACTGGCATCTTCGTTGGGTCAATTCTTTGGGCTAGGGCCGAGCCGGGGGGTAGGTCTGCTGATCTTCCTGATGGGCGAGATCATCGTCGTTTTGACGTTGGCAGCCGCCTCGGACCCCCGCGTGCGGAATATGGAGGAAGAGTTACCGGATGCGGTATAAAATAAATTTTTTCTACTTATGGTGTGAATTAAATGGGACATATACATTCCACAAAAGGTTACCAAAAACAAGGAGCGCGCTGCGCACGCCCCCCTTATTTTCGGTATCTTTTCGCAATGTGAGTAAGTCCTATTAAAAAAAAGAGAGGCTGCCTCAAAGAGGCAGCCTCTGATTGTTTTTTGACTTTGCTATACACCAGACTTTATTCGTTCACTTATCACCAGATTAGCAATAGGCAAAGAAGATAACTCTAAACGAGATAAATCTATAAACTTGCTCGCATCTTCAATCTCGATACCAACCGCTCGATTATTTTCATCATAGTCAACTACAACACCTGGAGAAACTTCTTCAGATTCGGTGCTTATGCCATTTGCTAACTTGATATAAAGCATATCGCTATCTTGATGATATTCAAAAATCATCTTTGCCTCCTATGGCTTGAAACCACGGTCAGGAAAGGCGTTATGGATCGTTTCACCATCCGATTCGGTGACTACTCGTAAATACTTTCCAAGTTCATCAATAAACGCCCAGTACCTGATACGTCCATTACTTTGAGCTTCCGTTTGAACCGGATTTTCGAGTGCGACTGTGATCCATTCTTCTTTGAGATAAGGCCGGCGAGACAACACACTTGTTCTAAAGTAATCTGTTGTCTTCACCGTCTATCTCGTGTTTATGCCGCAGGCGCGGCTGCTTTTTCCTTCTTTTTCTCTTCCTTGCCCGTCAGGATAATCTCCTCATCCTCGTTGACATCTACCAGGATGGAAGCGCCTTCGCCAAATTCACCGGCTAATACAAGGTCAGAGAGCTTGTCTTCCACCATTTGCTGAATGACACGGCGTAGCGGGCGGGCGCCAAATTCGACGTCGTAACCCAAATCGGCCAACAAGGCCAGCGCTTCATCCGTGGCTGTCAGGGTCAGGTCATGCTCCTGCAAGCGTTCGGCGACCTTGTTCAGTTCGAGCGTGACAATGTTCTGGATGTCTTCCTTGTTCAGGGAGCGGAAGACCACCACACTGTCCACACGGTTGATGAACTCAGGTCGGAAAACCTTCTTGAGCGACTCGGTCAGTTTCTTGCGCATTTCTTCGTAAGACAGGCGCTCTTCGGTCTCCTCGTCACGTTTCAACTGGAAGCCGAGCGAGCCCTGCTTCTTGATCACGTCCGCGCCAATGTTGGAGGTCATGACGATGATGGCGTTGCGGAAGTCAACTTTGCGGCCGCGGGCGTCCGAGAGATGACCCTCTTCCATGATTTGCAGCAGCATGTTGTGCACTTCGGTATGAGCCTTTTCGACCTCATCAAAGACGACGATGGAGTACGGGCGGCGGCGAAGGGCTTCGGTCAACTGACCGGCATCTTCGTAACCGACGTATCCGGGAGGCGCACCCACCAGGCGTGAAGCTGTGTGCCGTTCCATGAACTCAGACATGTCGAGTTGCACGGCTGCGTCTTCGCTGCCAAACATGAACTTGGCCAGGGTCTTTGTCAGCTCGGTCTTGCCGACGCCGGTCGGGCCCAGGAAGATGAACGAGCCGATCGGGCGGCGCGGGTCTTTGAGACCGGCGCGCGCGCGGCGCACGGCGCGGGAGATGCCGTCGATGGCATCATCCTGGCCGACGATGCTTTCCTGCAATTCTTCTTCCATCTTCAGCAGGCGCGTGCTCTCTTCTTCGGCCAGTTGCATGAGCGGGACTCCGGTCCACATGGAGACCACTTCGGCGATATCGTCTGCCGAGACGACGGGGCTGGTTGCCCGGTCCCAGCCGGTGCGCAGGCGCTCCAGATTATCCTGAAGCTCGAGCTCTTTCTCTTCCCACTCTTTGACGTCTTCCAGGCTGCCGTCTTCCTCTGCCAGCGTGCGGTTCTGGCGCACTTCGCGCAGTTGGCCAAACAGGTCTTTGGCCTGTTTGGCGGCCGGGCTCTTGTACATGCGCACCCGCGAAGACGACTCGTCGATCAGGTCGATGGCTTTGTCTGGCAGGAAGCGCTCGGTCACATAGCGTGACGAAAGCTGTGTGGCCGCCTCGAGGGCCTCATCGGAAATCACCAGGTGATGGTGTTCTTCGTAGGCGCCCCGGATGCCCTTGAGGATATCGATGGTTTCTTCTTCGGAGGGTTCTTCCACCAGCACGGACTGGAAGCGGCGCTCGAGTGCAGCGTCCGATTCAATGTGCTTGCGGTATTCATCCAGTGTGGTGGCGCCAATGACCTGCAATTCGCCGCGCGAAAGCGCCGGTTTGAGGATATTGGCCGCATCCACTGAGGAGCCGGCCGCGCCAGCGCCCACCAGCATGTGGACTTCGTCGATGAACAGCACCGCGCCAGATTGCTTGAGTTCGTCGATGACGCGTTTGAGGCGCTCTTCGAACTGGCCGCGGTACATGGTACCGGCTACCAGGGAACCAACGTCCAGTTGCAGCAGACGCTTGTTCATAAGGGGAGCAGGCACATCGCCCTCGATGATGCGCTGGGCGAGTCCCTCGACGATGGCGGTCTTGCCAACGCCGGGTTCGCCGATCAGCGCGGGATTGTTCTTCGTCCGGCGTGCCAGGATTTGAATGACACGCTCGATTTCAGTCTGTCGCCCGATAACGGGATCGAGTTTCTTATCTTCTGCCAGACCGGTCAGGTCGGTTGCCAGTTGGTCTACCAGAGGGGATTTCTGCCCGGACTGGGACTTGGTGGCCTCGCGTCTGCCGGAGGTGGAGGGGGTGGGGGATGAAGTGGTTTCGTTGAGCACGCGGCGGGTTTGCCGGCGGATCTGGTCGGGGGTGACACCCAGCTTGCGCAGCACGTCCATGGCTGTGCCTTCGCCGCGCACCAATCCCAACAGGATGTGTTCGGTTCCAATATAGTGATGACCGAGACGCCGGGCTTCTTCGACGGCCTGCTCGAGCACTTGCTGCGTTTCGGGCGCAAGCTCGATCTTGCCACCGCTATAATCGCCTGACCCCGCGATCCGTTCGACGATCTCGCGCATGCGGTCTGAGTCCATGCCCAGTTCGCGCAGTACGCGACCAGCGACGCCACCTTCTTCTTCCATCAAACCTAATAATAGGTGTTCGGTTCCAATTTTATTCTTGCGAGCGCGTTCAGCTTCTTGATGAGCTAAACTGAGCACCCGCCTTGCACGCTGTGTGAAGCGTTCCATACCAGCCATAATGTTTCTACTCCTACTTCAATCAGACAGGAACTGTCAAGTTTGATTGTACCAAAAAGCTACGGACGAATCCGTATGAATATGATTAGAATTTTATGAACTTTAGTCCTGGTAGAGAGGGGAATTCTTACCTGACGGTTGTGATAGGTGTATTTTATCAGCTTTTTACGCTGTTAATCCTATCCTTTTGGGGAGGGAACATTCAGAGATCGCCGGGGAATCAAGTCCCCGGCTAAAAGCCGGAGCCCGCAAAGCGGGCTAAGTTCCCGTAAGAGGATAAGCCTCGTAGGGGCTTCCTGCGCTTAGCCGGGGGATTGACGTGTGCTTATCAGGGTATCCCCCGGCGACTACTCGCTGGTCTTATCTGTTATCCCCATCCCCGCGGATGGTGCCGCGCTCGAGACGCGAATACAGTTTCTCGAGGTTGTATTCCGCCACCTCGTCCATGGTCAGGCCTAACTCAGTGCAGAGCTGCGCCACGTACCACAGCACATCGCCCAGTTCGGCTTTGAGCGCGGACCTGGTCTGCTCGTTGATCTGGCCGTCCTTGTCGCGGAACACCTTTTTGATTTTCCCGGCCACTTCCCCGGCTTCGTTGACCAGCCCCAGCGCGGGGTAGATGACCGGGTGCCCGATGGCGGGATATTTAGCGGTTTTGCGGGATTTACTCTGGTAGTCGTTGAAGTTCATGAGTTCACCGAATTGTCATCAGTTTGATTTAGCAAAGTGGCTATTACTTGCGCTCTATTTTCTGCGTCTGAGTATTCGTCATAGTTGCTACAAACACAAATTTCTCGTTCCCCAATCTGGTCAATAACTACAAAAGTGCTATTATCAAATTGATAAAAAGAATACCTTTTCATATTTCTTTTTCCTTACCGTAAGGCTTGTTCAGCGAGAACAGTTTCTGACATTCTGCTATGAAGAGTTGAAACGGCATCATAATCCCAAAACTTGACAAGTTTCTTAATTGGCGTAAAGGCCATTAGAGATAGTTTACTCTCAAATTCCGCTTTTCTTCGATTGTCTGCCACAATGTGAAACTCAACTCGAAAATCTTGAAATTCCATGAACTTTAGCAAAGATCTGTGAATATCAGTAGAATGTTCAACTTCAAAAAAGGCGGATGGATACTTGCGCTCGTTGAACCAGGTTACATCAATGGTCAGTGCTTGCCTTAAGACTACTTCGTAAGTGAATTTATAAAAATCAGAGAGCTTTGCCACTTCCCCTAATTTCTTCTGTGAAAAAGGTTTATTTTTATCTTGGGCGGGAATGAAAGTTTGGAAGCCTTTCAAATTCCCGATTTCAACAACCAGACCTTGAAAAAATGAATGAGTGTATTCCTTCTCTTTTTCAGGCGCTTGTTCTTCTGAGAAAAGACGCATCACTTTTTCTTTTTCGGAAGTCAATGCCCAAAGACCGGGACGAATTTTGAAAAACTCATCTCGCACTTGAACAATTCTGCGGATGCTTGCGAACGGTGTTTTTGTTTTCCATTCTGAGTCAGGAACGTTTGGCGCAGTTTGGTACAACTGTCCAAGCGTTGCATATCCACCGTGTTGCTTCATTGCTTCTATCACTGCTTCATATTGTTTCATAAATCCACCTCATCGGTATCTTCCCAGAATTGGCCTATTTGTCTAACTTCAACCCAGCAATCATCGCAGATTTCAGGTAAATCTTCTGAACCCTCTTCCCAGCATATTCTTTTTCCGCAGCGTTCACAAATCCAGAGTTCTTCTCTACATTGTGAATGATTATCACTTTGGCAGCCGAGAATTCTTCTAGTTTTCTCAAAATAAAGTTTACCAATGAAATCATAAAGATGCATAGCCATCTAAATAACAGAATGTCACTCAAATTACCACCTTCTTGGAGTGACATTCTTGGATTGCTCAATATTGTTCTCTTTTTACAACAACTTTTCCAATTCTTGGCAACGGGCACTGATGAACTCCCGAGTGGCATCCGGCTCATCCACCTGAGCCGCATAATTGGCGAAGTTGGTCATGTGTGCGGCTTACAGGATATGCAAGTTTAAAACGCCGCCGCCACCTGCTTCCAGAACTCATCTTTCTCGCCCGGTATGAAGGGAGTGTACAGCGTCAGCCGGTCGGCGAGGCCCTCGTAGCGTGCCTTCAACTTTTCGGGCAGCGACTCGGCCTCCGTCACCAGGCAGAAGGTTTCCAGGATTTCGTCCGTGACCAGGCCGAACATCTCGCCCCACTCTTGCCTGGCCGCCAGCGACGAGAGTTTCTCGGCCACCCCCTCCCAGCCGTGCAGTGCGAACACCGGCCGGTAGGAAGGCGTGGAGGCATAGAATGAGATCTGCGCGCGTGCAAAATTCTGCTCTTCAGGCGTGGTAGCCGCAAAGGCCGTAACTGAAACGGACAGTTCTTCCCGCTGTCTGCCTGCTTTTGCGAGTCCCTCCTGGATGGCCGGGATAATCACTTCCCGCAGGTAGCGCGGGCTGTTGAACGG
>JBAVJG010000650.1:0-15866 GCA_049687655.1 Anaerolineales bacterium
TGCCAAGAGAGTTCATAACTCTATTCGGCAAATCATCGAAACCGTAAATGGGCAACTTTCTGAGCAGTTCAATATTGAGAAAAATCATGCTCACACCTTTTGGGGGGTGTGTACTCGGCTCTACACCAAGCTGACTGCTCATACCCTCTGTATTTACATCAACCGTTTATTGGGTAAGCCAGACTTCCTGCAAATCAAAGCCCTGGCTTTCCCTATCTAGCATAAGACCCTAGTATATAAAATTATACTGCAAGCGATTTCGGAGGTAGATTCTTCCCCTATTCGTCGGAATTGACTTTTTTGCATGAAACCTGTACACTAAGCACAGAATATTTGCTTGGAGGAGATTACTATGCCTGGTCAATACCAACTTACCATGCGCTCAGGACCGAACCCCGGCACGGTTTATGCTCTCGATGGCGACCAGCTCACCATTGGCCGTGATTCGTCAAATGAAATTGCTGTGAATGATGCTGAGGTCTCGCGCCGTCATGCCCGCCTGACGTTCCAGGGCGGTAAATATGTTTTGGAAGACATGGGCTCGACCAACGGCACCTTTGTCAACGGCCAGCGTCTGACCGGGCCGCGTGTTTTGAAATCAGGGGAAGTGATTTCTCTAGGCGAGCAGATCGTATTTGTCTATGAGGCCGTTAATTCCGCAGATCCAGGGGCGACCATTGTTTCCCCACGCAGTGTTCCTGAAGCTCGTCCTGTTTCTACTCCTCCACCGCCTCCACCGCAAGCCTATGCAGGCGACGTGCCCGCCAGTCTGCCTGAAGCAATGGAACAGAGAAAACTAAACCCTGTTCCTATTGCCATTGGGGTGGGAGCGCTTCTGTTGGTGTGTGCCTGCATCGTTTTCCTGGTCTGGGTTGACCAAACCTACCGCTGGTGCGTGTTCTTCCCCTTCATCCCTGGCTGTGGATAAAAAAGTACCTGACCACCCCCGCAGGCAAATTTGTCCGCGGGGGTATTTTTATTGATATGGTTTAATCGGTTCAATGTTGTAAAATTTCTTTAAAAAAGCTAGAATTCTAATGACACGATTATGACCGAACAAAAAACCAAAACTTCCCCGCGCTGGGGCGCAATGACTAAGATGGTGATTGCGCTTACTTTTATTGCGATCCTCGCCTGGGTATTTTCGCGCTTTCAATCCATCATCCCGCCATTGTTGATGGCGTTCATCCTGTCATACTTGCTGTATCCTGTTGCCACTTTCCTGACCAAAAAGCTGCATTTTTCGTGGAGGGCAGCTGTCGGTTCGATTTATATCCTGGTTGTGATTCTCTTATTGGGTCTGCTCACCGTGGGGGGGTTGGGATTGGTACAACAAATCCAAAGCCTGATCCGGCTGGTTCAAAATAGCCTGGTAGAACTCCCGCAGTTGATCTCCAGTGTTGCCGATTGGCTTGACACACGCAGCCCAATTCCAATCGATTTGTCCACATTCGATATCAACGCGTTGACCGACCAGTTGCTCTCAGTGGTACAACCCTTGCTCGGTCAAACTGGTCAACTGTTAGGGTCGGTTGCCAGCGGCGCAGCTCAGGTTTTTGGCTGGGCAGCTTTCATCCTGCTTGTCTCATTCTTTGTCATGTCCGAAAGCGGCGGGTTGCGTGGAAGCATTTTTAAGCTGGATATCCCCGGATATAACCAGGATTTCAACCGACTGGGTCAAGAACTGGGCCGCATCTGGAATGCTTTCCTGCGCGGTCAGATCATCATCTTTTTCCTGACGGTTATCATCTACACGATTATGTTGAGCGCCCTGGGGCTTAGATACGCGATTGGCCTGGCTTTCCTGGCCGGGTTGGCGCGCTTCCTGCCCTACATTGGCCCGGCTATCAACTGGGTCATCCTCGTATTGGTGGCATATTTCCAACCCTTCAAACTGTTAGGCATGGAACCCCTGGCCTACACCTTGCTAGTGGTCGTGCTGGCGCTGATCGTTGATCAAATCTTTGACAACCTGGTATCGCCACGCATCATGGCCGATGCGCTCAAAGTTCACCCGGCAGGGGTACTGGTTATGGCAATTGTGGCTGCTAACCTGCTGGGCATTCTAGGCGTAGTGATCGCTGCGCCTTTCCTGGCCACTTTGCAATTGTTCGGAAAATATATCTTACGGAAGATGTTCGACCAGGATCCCTGGCCCGAGGAAGAACAGACCATGGGCACTCGGGCAGTTCAACCCATGCTCGCACGTTTGCGCCGGACCCTTCGACGCGCTCAGGACGGCGCCCTGGACCTGCTACGGCGCAATAAACAGCTTCCACCCCCTGAAACCGATCCACCCGATCCACAAAAAGAAAATCAACCACAAGGAGAGAAATCATGACCAATAATGGGAAAGAACCCAAAACCGACACCCTGGCTGAGACCGATAACTACATGGTCTGGAAAGCCGAAGAACCCGATGGCGAGACCACTTATCACATTGAACTCAACAATATAACCCTGCATTTCTTTGAAGAAGAATGGGAGGAGTTCACAAAACTGGTCAGCAGCCTGAAATAATTACAGCTTATGAAACTAAATAATACGATCACGGATATATCCGGGATCGAAGTCGGTCAGGCGCAGGATGGAGAAGCCCTGACCGGCTGTACGGTTATCTTATGTCGAAAGGGGGCCGTTGCAGGTGTGGATGTGCGCGGTAGCGCCCCCGGTACGCGTGAGACGGATTTGCTCGACCCAATCAACCTGGTCGAAAAGGTTCATGCTGTCGTGCTGGCGGGCGGTTCCGCTTTTGGGCTGGATGCTGCCAGCGGTGTGATGCGCTATCTCGATGAGCAAGGTATCGGGTTCGATACTGGCGCTGGCAAGGTGCCGATCGTCCCGGCGGCGATTCTGTTTGACCTGAGCCTTGGCAAGGGTGATGTTCGCCCAGATGCCGAGATGGGCTATCGTGCCGCCTCCTCTGCTTCATCGGATGCGCCAGCGGAGGGCAATGTCGGCGCGGGAACAGGCGCCTCCATTGGAAAGATCTTCGGACCGAAGAGCGCCATGAAAGCCGGGAGTGGCACGGCCAGCATGAATGCAGGCGGGTTGATCGTCGGGGCAATGGTGGCCGTCAACGCCTTTGGAGATGTAATCGATCCCCAGTCCGGCCAGATCATCGCCGGGGCACGTTCCACCAAGCTTGGACCGTTGAAATTGGGACAGGACGGTTATTTTGGAGACACGCTCGAAATCATGAAGACCTTCATCGGGCGGACGGCGCTGGGGTTTGCGACCAGGGCCAACACGGTTATAGGAGTGGTTGCCACAAATGCCAGATTATCAAAACCAGAAGCCACAAAGGTCGCCCAGATGGCACAGGACGGCCTGGCGCGCGCAATCCGCCCGGCGCATACTATGTTAGACGGGGATACGCTCTTTGCGCTCGCAACCGGCGAGAAAAAGGCCGACCCATCTATAGTCGGTGCGTTTGCGGCGGAGGTGGTGACCCAGGCAATCCTTAGGGCTGTACAAAAAGCTGCCCCGGCGGGAGATTTACCAGGGTTGTGGGGCGCGTAATAAGGATAAAGGTTGATATGTAAGAAAGAGGATGAGCATTGAAGACGCTCATCCTCTTTTTGTCTTTTTACGTCAGTACTTACGCAGTTCGTGAAAAAGTCCCGAAAGTAAGGGGTGCGAGCGCCGCTCGCACCCCTTATTTTCGGGTCACCCTCATTCAGCTGCGTAAGCCCTGATGTTTTACTTATTCCGTTTTTTTACTTCTTTAACTCGTCTTTCAAGATCAGGCTCATGACCACGCTCACGACGGTCACGACTAAACCGCCGAGAAATGCGGGCCAGAAACCGCTGATGGTGAAGCCAATCCCGAAGGCTTGCCCGACCTGGCTGGTCAGCCAGAACAGGAAGGTGTTGATCAGCAACGTGAACAGACCCAGGGTCAGGAAGATAAGCGGACAGGTCAACAACTTAAGCAGCGGGCGCAGGAAGGCATTGATCAGCCCGAAGATGAGCGCCAGCCATATGAGAGATGTCCAGCCGCCTTGCAGGTTAACCCCGGGGACGAAGTAAACGGCCAGAAAAAGTGCGATTGCGTTGATGACCCAACGCAGGATGAATTTGGTCATTATATTCTCCTTTCAATAGGTAATACGAGGAATAACAAACTAGGTTGCGTTTTTCGAGCGCATCCAGATCAGGGTTCGGGAAATACTGAAACCCGCCTCCTGGATAGCCAATTCCTGTGAACCGGTGGGATGCTCGAGTGTCAATCTTTGACGAAAGCCCAGTTCCTGCTGGGCCTTATAAAGTAAAAAAGTAATGGATTCCGAATCTGCATTTGAGGGACAGGCCAGCCAGAACGAAGAGTTGCGTGTGGCGGGCATCCAAATCAACACACCTTGTAAACGATTGTTTTTTTGCACTGCCCACTGCCGCAGATCGAATTCGATAAAGATGCGGTAAAGCCAGTTCCACAGGCCGGGCTTGAGGCGCTTCCAATTTATGGAACGGTACCACCCCAATTCTTCAGGGTGCAACTGGTTGAGCCAGGTCAGTTGTTGCGGCCAGAAGCGGGCATGACGTTGGGTAACGGTCAACAGGCCAGAGTTCTGGTCTGAGCGAGAGAGATAGGATGCGACAGGATGTCCGTCTTTGCTTGTGCGCCAGGTCGAACGTCGGGCACGTTCCACAAATCCCAGGTCTATATACATTTGAACCGCACCCGGGTTGTCCGCACGGACGTGCAACCACAACTCGTTGCCGCCACGTTGACGGGCATGCTGCATGGCTCGTTCAGTCAGGGTGCGAGCGATGCCTTTACGGCGATGTTCCGGATGAGTTGCGACATTGGCGATCAGGTATATGCGCTTGCCATTGTGCCTGAATGGCACCAGGCTGGCGTTGCCGAGGATGCGCCCTTCCTGCTCCCACACAAAACCGGAAAGCGGCATGGATGCGCTTTCGATAGCGTTACTCGCCCAACGCATGAAGGACACATCGCGACTGGCACGCCGCATCTGCCGGATGTAGGATTGGCCTTCACTGTCCATGCTGTTTGCAAAACACAACTCGATCAGGTCGGCCACACGCGGCAGGTCTCGCAAAACGTTGAGCGGGCGCACATGTTCACTGACACGCGGACGCGCCGGGAAGGGGACGGATGTCATGTAGTTATTATAGCCCGATGTGGGGGTTGAGGGTAGAATAGGACATTCTTATTGAAAGGTGATTTATGAGCCTGCCCGAACCCGTTCAGCCATCCTTTCGAACAATAATCCGGTTCATGTTCCGTAAAGTTGTTAAACCAGTAAGCCTGGAGCGTCGTGCTGAAGTCCAGGTGCAATTGCGCGATTCCTGCACCCCGGACTTCGACTTTTTCCTGCTGGTGGTGCTCTCAGCCGTGATCGCTACCCTGGGTCTGCTGACCAATTCGGCGGCTGTGATCATCGGCGCGATGTTGGTTGCGCCGCTCATGTCACCCATCATCGGGATCGGGCTGGCTTCGTTGACAGGTGATGCGCGGCTGTTCCGCGATTCGGGTGTGGCTTTGGGGCAAGGTGCTATTCTGGCGATTCTTATGGCTGTCTTACTGGCCTGGGGCAATCGCTATCTACCCTTTGTCACTCTGCAGGAATTGCCGGTTGAAGTGCTCTCGCGTACACGTCCCAGCCCAATCGATTTGACCATCGCGCTGGCGGGTGGTATGGCAGCGGCCTTTGCGCTGGTGATGCCATCCATCTCGGCGGCTCTACCCGGTGTGGCCATTGCCACTGCCTTGATGCCACCGTTGTGCGCGATAGGCATCGGGGTTGCCCTGGGGCGTTGGGATGTGGCGGGGGGTGCGCTGTTGCTCTTCCTGACCAACGCAGTTACGATCGCGTTTGCAGGCATGCTGGTTTTCTTCGCGCTGGGGTTTACCGTTAAACGCGAGGCCGGGCGGCGGGTTCCGCGTGCACTGGCTATCTCGGCAGTTTTTACGCTCATATTGCTGGTGCCCCTCACCTTTCTCAGCGCCAGCTTTTTTCGTAACGCAGCCGAGAACCGTGAGATCAATGCGGTTGTCAAGGATGAGGTGTCTAAATACGACGCCGAGATGACGGATCTTCAACCTGTGCAGGATGGTGAGACTCTGCACCTGACGGTCACCCTGCGCGTTCCCAGACAACTCCGGTATGAGGACGTGATCGAATTGCAACAGAACATAGCCTTGAGACTGCAACGACCGGTATCAATCGTAGTAAATCAGGTTGTTGCAGCGCAACTTGACCCACTTGTCCCGCCCACGCTCACCATCACGCCCACAGCTGCCACCTTTACTCCGACCACTACGTATACTCCCACAGCTACCGTTACCTATACCCCCAGCCCGACACCTATCCCGCCCACACCCACGTCCACGCCGCAACTGGCGCAGATTCCCCGTAACGGTTTCCAAAACCTGGACTTGGTGCAGCAACCCGGCGGCCCGACTATCGGAACAATCCGCCCCGGAGACTTCGTGACCGTGCTCTACGAGACGAAAGTTTACGATGGACTGGTCTGGTGGCAGGTGAGGGACGCTGATGGCCGCATAGGCTGGCTCCCACAGATCGAGATGGCGATGGTCACATATACATCCACGCCTACGGCGACATTAACCCCTGAACAATAACAAGGGATTTAATACACCGCACCTGTTGGGTATCTCCCCAGATCTAACACAAGCCAGTTCTCACGCAACTCATCGCTATCCCCTGTGAACCAGATATACAACTCCTCATCCTCGATCTCATATACCCATTCTTCCATCAAAGTATCGGGAGGCACAAGGTTGATCAGACCTTCCTGTGGCCCGAAGAACGGCCCATCCGGGATGATAAATTCCTGGGTACGGTCAGGTTCTCCATAAAACCCGATGACAGCCTCCTTCGAGGATCCCTGCGTTATCTCTGCGGGAGGGGTTGTAGCAGGAGAGCAACCAACAATGAGAAGCATCAACGAGATGATAGCTGTAAGTATTGGGAGCAAACGAGGTTGTCTGTCAACCATTACTTCGGAAGTAGTAGTTTGAATGCAAATTATTTCCCTTATTATTGCATAAAAATGAATTCTTTCCCGCAATGACAGTACAAACCCATTGGTACTGAATCTAATATAACTCTTACGCGTTGTATGCATATCGCAAATCCACCTTTGTTATAATCCATACTGAGGAAAACCTTTCAAATTTTCCCTATGAATTGTTTTGCACAAACCTTTGGGTTTGCTTGCGAAAGGAAAACCTGCTTATGATGCGATTTGATCGCTTTACTGAGAGAGCACAGGAGGCCGCCCAACGCGCTGCGGAGATCATCCAGCGCTACGGCCACAACCAGATCGACACTGAACACATCTTGCTGGCGCTGATCGAGCAGCCTGGGGGTGTGATTCCCCAGATTTTAGAAAAACTGAACGTCAGCGCAGCCGCATTGACCGAGCGCCTGGATTCCACTTTACGTGCCAGCCCTAAAGCCAACATCTTTGGCGGCGGCGCGGGGCAGATCTTCATAACGCCGCGCGTGAAGCGTATTATCGACCTGGCGAACGAAGAAGCCAACCGCTTGCGAGACGAATATATTTCCACCGAGCACATCTTCCTGGCTATCTTGACCGAGCGCAATACACCTGCGGCCCGCATTCTGGAGTCCGCCGGTTTGACGCGCGACCGCGTTTATGAATCCATTCAGGAATTGCGCGGTGGCCAGCGCGTGACCGATCCGCAAGCGGAAGCCCGCTATCAAACTCTGGAGAAATATTCGCGTGACATGACCCAGATGGCCCGCGAAGGCAAGTTAGACCCGGTCATTGGGCGTGATACCGAGATCTTGCGTCTCATCCAAATATTGTCCCGCCGTACCAAGAACAACCCGGTGTTGATCGGTGAAGCCGGTGTAGGAAAAACCGCCATTGTTGAGGGTTTGGCGCAGAAGATCGCCAACAACGATATCCCCGAGATACTGGCAGGTAAGAAAGTTGTTTCACTGGACTTGAGTGGTATGATCGCCGGGTCACGCTTCCGGGGAGAGTTCGAGGAACGTTTGAAATCGGCTATCGAAGAAGTGCAGCGCGCGCAGGGCGAGATCATTCTGATGATCGACGAACTGCATACCGTTGTCGGTGCAGGCGCAGCACAAGGGGCGATGGATGCCAGCAATATGCTCAAACCGGCGCTGGCACGCGGCGAACTGCAATGTATCGGCGCAACTACGTTGGACGAATTCCACAAGCACATTGAAAAAGATGCCGCGCTAGAGCGTCGCTTTGCCCCCATCTACGTTGAAGAGCCGAGCGTGGACGATACTATTCTCATGCTCCAGGGCTTGCGCGACCGCTACGAAGCACACCACAAAGTCCATTTTGCGGATGATGCTCTGGTGGCTGCGGCACGGCTGGCTGACCGCTACGTCACAGATCGGCATTTGCCTGACAAAGCTATCGACTTGATGGACGAGGCTGCCGCCAAGCTGCGAGTGGCACTGTATTCACTGCCCGATGATCTCAAGGTGATGAAGAACGAGATTGAGAAACTACGCGCTGAAGAAGAACAGGCTGGGTTGGAACGCGATTACGAGCGCGCCGCCCAGAAAAAAGCCGAGCGCTTGCGCATCGAACAAGAATTCAATGCCCAGCGCGAAAGCTGGGAGACTGACCACCAACTTGATGAAGTTGTGGACGTGGATGATATTGCTGAAGTCGTCAATCAATGGACTGGTATTCCACTCACACAGATGATGGAAAGTGAATCTGAAAAGCTGCTGAACATGGAAGAACGTTTGCATGAGCGCATCATCGGGCAGGAAGAAGCCATCCACGCTATTTCGGATGCCATCCGCCGAGCACGCTCGGGCTTGAAAGACCCGGCCCGTCCCATTGGATCGTTCATTTTCATTGGCCCGTCTGGCGTTGGCAAAACCGAGCTGGCCAAGGCGCTGGCCTGGTTTATGTTCGACGACGAAGATGCTCTCGTCAGGATCGATATGTCCGAATACCGGGAGCAGCACACAGTGTCCAGATTGTTCGGCGCGCCGCCAGGATACGTTGGTTACGAGGAAGGCGGTCAACTGACCGAAGCCGTCCGCCGCCGGCCCTATCGCGTCTTGCTGTTCGATGAGATCGAGAAGGCACATCCCGAAGTCTGGAACGCGCTGTTACAAATCCTGGATGATGGCCGCATGACGGATGGTCAGGGCAACGTGGTGGACTTCCGCAACACGGTTCTGATCATGACTTCCAATCTGGGTACCGAATATGTGAGAAAAGGTGGTACCCTGGGCTTCCTCCAGCAAAAAGCGGACGATGAGGAGCGCGAGTCCCACGACAAGATCGAGAAAGCGCTTAAAGGCGCGTTCCGGCCTGAGTTCCTCAATCGTATCGATGAGATCATCATGTTCTCACCGCTCAACATCGAGGAAATGGAACAAATCGTTAGCTTGCAGATGAAAGAGGTGCATGAGCGCCTGAGCGAGCACAACATCGCTGTTGAACTGACCGAGGCAGCCCGATCCTGGCTGGCCAAGGAAGGTTACGATCCGGACTTCGGCGCTCGTCCGTTACGGCGTGCGATCCAGAAATATGTGGAAAGCCCGCTTTCGGTGGAACTGCTTAGCGGCAAGTACAAGGATGGCGCTATCGTGCAGGTGGATGTGGATGAGAAAGAAAACAAACTGATTTTCACAACCTCCCAGGCGGTTTCGAAGGCAAAACAGCCTGTTGACGCTGAAGCTTAGTTTAACCCCAAAGAGACGGCTTAAATGGCCGTCTCTTTTTTAAATGTTAGGCTTATATGCTCCCCTTATTTTCTGTGTTCTCTTATTCAACTGCGTAACTCCAAATGTGTAAATTGGTTCTTTGGGAATCTCTATAGCAAATCCGTCCCTTTCACGGCGAATCCTGGAGAACCTGCTTGTTTCTTATTTTATTCTCAGTGAAATGGAGTAAGATTGGTGGAATTTAAACGGAGGAACCTCATGGAAGAACAACCTGTTGAAAAACCGAAGAGCAATATTGGTTTTATCATTGCAATCGTGCTAGTTGTGCTGTGTTGTTGCGTAATCATATTGGCAGCGGTCGGTGTCGTGGCCTATGAGTTTTACCAACAAATGCCATCTGTTTCAGATGTACCCTTTGGGCCTCCCACCCCCACACCGGTGGTACAAATAACCCGCCCACCTGCAGTGGAAGTGCCGACCGATACACTCGAAACACTTGAAGAAATGATCGTGCCCGAAAACGATCCGACTGAGTTGGCCTGCCGGCTGGAGGGCAAGTGCAACATCCCGGCAACAATGGAACCACCATCCGGCCCACGCCAAGTGGGTGAACAGGATACTTTTTGGGTCACGAATGTAGAAAGCAACGAGAATTTCCAGGTGGAAGCCAACCTGCAATATGTGACGCCCCACGTGTATTTCTGGGTAGAGGATGGAGTCAGATATAACGAGGACGAGATGAAGTCCCTGGTGGATACCTTTGAAGAGCAGATGTATCCCATCAATCGGGAATTTTTCGGCAGCGAGTGGAGTCCCGGAATCGACGGGGATGAGCATATCTACATCCTGTACGCTCGTGGGATGGGCCTTTCGATTGCAGGGTATTTCTCCTCCGCAGATGAAGTTCCACCGCAGGCGCACGAATATTCCAACGCGCATGAGATGTTCCTGTTCAACGCCGATAACACCGACCTGGGTGAAGAATTCACCTATGGCGTGCTGGCACATGAGTTCCAGCATATGATCCACTGGTATCAAGATCGCAACGAATCGTCCTATCTGAATGAAGGTTTTTCCGAAGTGGCGGCCTTTTTGAACGGTTATGATATTGGCGGCTTCGACTGGTTGTATAGCACCGATCCCGACCTGCAACTGAACGACTGGCCAAACGATCCCAGCGCCACTTCACCGCATTATGGTGCAGGCTTCCTGTACCTGACCTACTTCCTCGACCGCTTCGGTGAGGATGCCACCAAGGCGTTGGTCAAAGATCCGGAGAACGGTCTCGATAGTGTGGACAATGTGTTGAATCAAATCGGTGCCACCGATCCGTTGACCGGTCAACCCATCGGAGCTAATGATTTATTCATGGATTGGGTCGTGGCCAACTACCTGCTGGATGGATCTGTCGGTGATGGGCGCTATGTCTACCACAATTACTCTAGCGCACCACAAACCTACCCGACCGAAACCGTGGACAACTGCCCCTCAGGTGCGATAGGACGGACGGTCAAACAGTATGGGGTGGACTATATCCAGGTCAACTGCCCGGGCGACTACACCCTGCGCTTCGAAGGCTCGACTTTGGCCCGCTTGCTGCCCGAGGATCCTTATTCCGGTTCCTATGCCATCTGGTCTAACAAGGGCGACGAATCGGACATGACCCTGACGCATAGATTCGACTTCGATGATGCCAGTGGACCGATCAGCCTCACTTTCCGCACCTGGTATGACCTGGAAGAAGATTACGATTATCTGTACTTCGAAGTCTCCGAAGATGGCGAGCACTGGCAGATCCTCACCACGCCTTCCGGCACAGGGGATGATCCCTCCGGTAACTCTTATGGCTGGGCTTACAATGGCACGACCAGCGGCTGGATCGAGGAAAGCATCGACCTTTCAGACTATGCAGGAAAGAAGCCCTTCGTGCGCTTCGAATACGTGACCGATGCGGCCGTTAATGGCGAAGGCATGTTGATTGATGATGTCCGCGTAGAGGGTGGCAACTACAGCTACTTCACTGACTTCGAATCTGACGATGGCGGCTGGACTATGGATGGTTTCGTGCGCGTGCAGAATGCGCTCCCGCAGACCTTCCGCCTGGCGTTGATCAAGCAAGGCTCGAGCACCTCCGTGGAAATGATCGAGATCAGTGATGACCAGCTCGCTGAAATTCCCATCTCCATCGGTGGGGATGTGGATAGTGTTACGTTGGTGGTGAGCGGGACGACGAGGTTCACACGCGAAACGGGGAGTTATACGGTGGAAATCAAGTGATTCGTAAAACATAAAAAGTAAAAGTGCCTTTGATGATGTTCAAAGGCACTTTTAGGAATTACGCACATTGCGAAAAGAGACTGAAAATAAGGGCGGCGTGCGCAGCACGCCGCCCTTATTTTCAGTCTTCCTCCGTATTTTTGCGTAAGCCTTGGCTAATGATGTGGAAAGTGTGCAAATATCAACTATTTCTGGAAATACTGCAATGCCAGGCGCAGGCGTTCCTCCACGTCATCGGGCGCATCCTTCGAGAGCGATTGGATGGCGGCCTGCGCTTCGACCACGCTGTAGCCCAGGGCAGTCAACGCTTCCAGCACTTCTGAATCAGAATCGGACATGGCTGCCACGGAAGCAATCGTATCGGTCGGTTTTAAGCGGTCTTTCAAATGCAGGGCAATCTTCTGTGCCGATTTTTTCCCGACACCCGGTACGCGGCTCAACAGCTCAGGCTCGTCACTGAAGACGGCGCGTTGCACCGTCTCGATGTTCATCGTTGATAGCACCGAGAGCGCCACCTTGGGACCAACACCGGCTACGCCCAGCAGCAGGTTGAACAGGTCACGGTCGGCCTGGGATTCGAAGCCATACAGCGTCAACTCCGTTTCACGCACAATGAGGTATGAATACAGGAAAATTTTTTCGCCAACTTTCATCCGTCCGCGTAAGGGCGTTGGGACAAATATCCGCAACCCCACTCCGCCGACTTCGATGATAAGCGCGTTATCTTCAATTTGAGTGATTTCACCACGTATAGTAGCTATCATAGTTCATCTTCCTGAAGAAGAGGCATAAGTTCAGCCGGCTGGATATTTACAGTCTCAATGATAACAGCAGTCATCCCGTTTTCAGTACCCGATTCATGCCACTCATCTTTTTCCCACAACATAGCCTGTCCTTCTGTAATAGCCAATATCTTATCCGATTCACTTCTTACCCAACCATTACCTTTCACGAGCAGAAACAATTGTTGAGTCATTGCCTGCTGATGGCTCATACTCTTGTTCGGTTGAAGATAAATGGCGTTGATTTTGGCCTCATCATCCATTTGCACGACCCTCGCGATGATAGCCTTCAGGCTGCCAAATTGATCGTCTTCTTTACCCGCTTCGGGTTCAAAACGAAAGATCTTCATGGATAATCAGATATTAAAACAGGAAAGCACTTCCCAGGCCAACGACTAGAATCATGATGACCACCGGGATCAAAGACTTTCGCAAAGTTGCGGAACCCGCTATCAAAGCAATACTGCCTTTTACCAGCGTGTTCGACATTGTGGCAAGGACAATCGCCAATGCGGCTTTATCCATATCAAGGACGCCCGACCTGCTCAACTCGGCCATAGACAGGGTGATGGCATCTACGTCGGCAAGGCCGGATATCACACTGGACAGATACAATCCGGTATCACCCAGATACATCTGGGCAGCGCGTGAAATGAGCAGCACCAGCGCATACAGAAGGCCAAATTTGATTGCTGACATCAAATCAAACGGGTTTGAAAACTTGACATCACCCTTTTCAGCAGTACGTTGAGCAAAGAAAAGGTAACCGCAATAGAGCAATCCAACCAGACCGGCAACTGCGATCGGGGGCCATACCTGTCCCAACAAAGCCGGGTTGACCACGCTTACTTCGATTAACACGCGGGCGAACATAACCGTCCAGGCTACGGTAATTGCCAGCACGAAGGGTTTCGAAAGATCGGGCTCGCGCTTGCTGCGCTCCGAGAAACTGAGCGTGACCGCTGTGCTAGAAACCATTCCGCCTAACAGGCCGGTAATCCCGATGCCCTGCTCAGGGCCGACAATTTTTATGGCCACATATCCCAGAAAACTGATCCCCGAAATGAATACGACCATCAGCCATATTTTGAAAGGATTCAGCACGTCGAATGGAGGCGGCAAAAAAGTTTCGTTGGGCAAGATTGGCAAAATGATCGCGCTGATAACCGCCAACTGCAAGACTGCCAGCACATCTTCCCGCGTGAGCGCGCGCGCCAGCCGGTCAGTTTCCAATTTTATCGAGAGTAACACTGTGGTGGCAATCCCAACAGCAACCGCGAAGGTGAGGTAGCCCCAGTAACACAAGGCCCCAATCGCGATCGCGATCACAATGGCGACCTCGGTGGTCAAACCAACTTTTCCGGTGCGGGAGTCTAAAAAATATGCTACAGCAGTAAAAAAACCCAGGAACAATAGTATTCCAAAGAATGCCAGGGCTGAACCGAGTTCATCTGCCGCCATAGCGGCCAGAGCACCGGCAAGGCTGAACAGCGCGAAGGTTCGTTCACCGGCAACGATCATCCGGTCTGGGCCGCCATGCGCATACTCGCGCTGCAGGCCAATTAAAAAGCCTATTGCGATTGCGGTTCCAAAGCGTAAAAACAGGTCAATGTTTTCCACGAGCCCTCATTCGTTTGCAATATCCAGCATGCGAGCGCTGTGCAGATGACAGATCGCGACAGCCAGCGCATCAGCGGCATCATCCGGTTTGGGGATGGTATCCAGTTCCAGTAGCACGCGTACCATCTCCTGCATCTGCCGTTTGCCTGCCGAGCCATAGCCCGCTACGGCCTGCTTGATCTCATTGGGCGTGTATTCGAAGACCTCCAGCCCGACCTGGGCCAGCGAGAGCAGCATTACCCCGCGCGCTTGCCCGACAGCGATGGCCGTGGTTATGTTGCGCTGGAAGAATAATTTTTCTACAGCGGCCGTTTCCGGTTTATGCTCGCGCAGCAGTTCTTGAAGTTGGTCATAAAGGATCACCAACCGTTCTGGGGCGGGCGTATTCTTTGGGGTGGTGATCACACCATGTTTAACGGCCAGCAGGCTCCCGTCCGGTTCGAGTCGGACGAGTCCATAGCCGGTTGTCGCGGTTCCGGGGTCAATTCCTAAAGCAAGCATAATCTAATAAAAATCCGCTAATCTGCGCTAATCACGCAAATTAATTTAGCGTAGTTAGCGAGGATTAGCGGAATCATCCGAGTTTGGAAAGTCTATTCGGCTTCCAGCGCCATCAGGGCTTCTTCTGACATCTTCAGGTTTGAATACACGTTCTGGACGTCGTCCATCTCTTCGAGGCTTTCGATGACTTTCATGACCTGCAGGGTTTCGTTCACATTCAGTTCCATCTCCTGCTTGGGAAGCATGCGCAACTCTGCCTCTTCCGGATTGACTTTGGCCTTATGGAGCAGGTCTGCAATCGTTTTGTAAGTGTCCACCGGACCAACGATTTCGATCATACCGTCATCTTCGGCAACATCCTCAGCGCCGGCTTCAATGGCCAGTTCAAAGGCCTTATCGTAGTCCAGATCGCTGGAAGGAAAGGCAAAATAGGCCATGCGCTCGAACTGCCAGGCAACTGCCCCGACTTCAGCCATACTGCCGCCACTCCTCGAAAGCGCGTGCCGGATTTCAGATACCGAGCGGTTGCGATTATCGGTAACAGTTTCGATCATAAAGGCTACGCCTTTCGGGCCATAACCTTCATACATGATCTCTTCATAGGCCGCGCCGTCTTTATCTTCGCCGGTGCCCCGTTTAATGGCGCGCTCGATATTGTCCTTGGGCATGTTTTCGGCGCGCGCTTTGTCGACGGCCAGGCGCAGGCGGAAATTGGTTTCCGAGTCGCCGCCGCCTTCACGTGCTGCAACGGCGATCTCGCGCGCAAGTCGGGTAAAAATAGCGCCGCGTTTGGCATCCGCTGCGCCCTTTTTGCGTTTGATGGTGGACCATTTTGAGTGTCCAGACATACGAGTACTCCTTCAAAGAACCCGCCTGCGAATACCGCATTGTTAAATATTTTCAAGTGGTTGCGGCACATGGAGGCGGGAGATTAATTTTCTAAGGAAAAATTATACCATGTTGCCCTTTGGGTTAAATCGATTGCACTCTATTCGGT
>JBAVJG010000651.1:0-2427 GCA_049687655.1 Anaerolineales bacterium
CACGTAGCGCTGGTCGATCCGCTGCCCGCCGGGCTGGAGATCGTCAACCCCGCGCTGGCCGTCTCGCAGAGCATCCCGCAAGACCCCACCAGCCCGGAATACGAGAGTGGCTGGTGGTGGTGGGGCATCTGGTACGAGCACCAGAACATGCGCGACGAACGCGCCGAAGCCTTCACTTCATTGTTGTGGGATGGTGTCTACGACTACACCTACATCGCCCGCGCCACCACGCCCGGCAAGTTCGTCGTCCCGCCCGCCAAGGCAGAAGAGATGTACTCGCCCGAGGTGTTCGGGAGGAGCGGTAGTGATTGGGTGATTGTGGAGTGACCCCCTCCCAACCTCCCCCATCCGAATTGCACGGATGGGGGAGGTGAACATAATGCACCGATGAAAACTGTAATTTCTACCTATCATAAGGTTTCAACTCTCCCCCATTTTCGTTTTTTGAAATGGGGGAGGTAGGAGGGGGTCTATGCATAAACGCACAACACCCAAAGTCTTCAAACATGCAAAGGAATTACGCCGCAACCAGACCGAGGCCGAAGCCAAACTCTGGTCTCGCCTGCGTAATCATCAACTAAAAGGTAGTGGTTTTCGCCGCCAACATGCTATTGGAAACTATGTTGTGGATTTCTGTGCCCCTCGAAAAAAGCTCATTATTGAACTGGATGGCAGTCAACATTTGGAACAAGAAGAATATGACGATGAGCGAACTGAATCTTTAGAATCCAAAGGCTACCGTGTTTTGCGCTTCTGGAACAACGAAGTAATAAAAGACATTGACGGCGTTCTACGCGCTATTGATATTGTTCTAGACAAAGACTGATCGCCTACGCTTGCCCCTACTCCCAAAATATCTCCGCCCAATGGACAGGATGATCCGTAGCCGACTCCGGCGGCAAGACATAAATCGGCTCCCGCACACTCAGGTTTGGCGAAAAGAAGATATGGTCGATGCGGTTGTCGCCGGACATATCCATCCCATCCGGGTTGATCTCGGACGGGTAGACGCTGGTCCAGGCGTTGGTGTAGACCCTCTCGATCAACTGGTAAGCTTCTTCGTAATCCCGCAGGTTGTAATCGCCCAGCGCGATCACGTTGACCTTATCCTGTGAACGATCCAGGAGCGTCTCAGCGAAAACCAGCATAGCCGTATCGGAGCCATCCGGGTGGACATTGTAAATCGTGATGACACGCCCTCCCACTTCGATCTCGGCGGCTGTAGTCCCGATTTCATCCTGGTCACTGTAGCTGAATATGGTGCGCGTATTCTCGAGAGGATACTTTGACAGCAACGCAGTCCCATACGTGCCGGTGAGCGTCTTCGGCCCGTAGTACGAATAGTAACCCAGCTTCCCGGCGTAGTAGCGAACATAATCGTTGTTATTGAGAGAGATGCGCGTCGAGTCCGATTCCTGCAAAGCCAGGATATCGGGTGACACTTGCCGGATAAGTTCAAGCTGCTGGTCGTAGGATCTTTCTCCCGTCTCATCGTTGGCCTGCTGGATGTTGTAGGTCATGACCAACAGGGAAGGTTTGTCCGCATTGTAGGAGTTGACGCGTGTGGTCACATGGGCGCTGACAGCGGTTCCCAGAAACAGTGCACCCAGCAATGCGATCCATCCCCAGTTGAATACCCTGCTGTGATTTTCACCCGCACCCATTCGGACTTGTCCCCTGCCCCCGATTATGAGAGTAATAATCCCGGCCATCAGCAGATATGGCAGCCAGAACTTGTTCCGAAACCAGGGGCTGACCGGTTCCACATAGCCCCACACATTGGTAAAGATGTGCATGAAGACCATTAAGACCAGCGCCAGGCTTCCCAGCAGCATGCCCGGAACCAGATTGCGCGGCGAAGGATTCGTCTCTTGAACCCGTTTGAAGAAGATTTGTATATCCAAAAATATGACTGGGTATAGCAACAACATCAAAACCAACGGAAATTGTTGCGCCAATGTCGGCGCGCCTACCACAACCCCCGGGGATTCAGATGTCCCTGGGAAAGGCACACGGTGCGCCAGAATCGTTCCGGTTAAGGCTAACGTGAAGAGCAGGTTCCAGAGCAAGAGCCATCTGCCAGGTAAACGTTCAAACACCTTTGGATTTCTAAATGCCAGGATCCCCCACCCCGCTGCTAACAGGCTGACTGTGATCACGATCAGTTCATAGTTCCCCTCCGTCCAACGCGCAATGACCGCCGGGGCAGAGAAGGCAAAGTAGACCAGTGACAGCACGAAAAATATACCCAACATTGCCGGCGCCAATCCGCCTTTTGCCTGTGGCCTATCAGGTTCGTCGTCCCAGTCCAGTTGTGCCAGCAGATAGCCAAACAGGATGCCTAATCCCCAGCCGAGCCAGGAACCGCCGGGGGTGAGTGAGTAGTCAATGCCGTAGTTCACTGTTCGCAGGAAAACAGAGAGGACG
>JBAVJG010000652.1:0-21540 GCA_049687655.1 Anaerolineales bacterium
CCCGGCAAACTCCCCAGGCATAGAATTCATTTTTTACTGCTTCTTGCATAATTAATGAATTTTGAACGATCAAAATACGGGCAAATTGCAGCTATTCAGGTTCAATTTTTTACGCAGCACACAGTAGTTATTCAGGACTTACGCGATAATATAGGGGAAGCCCTAGTTTATAAAACAACGCACCGGAGGAAAAGGTGCGTTGTTTTGATCTGGGCTAATCGTAGCGCTACAGGCGTATGACTGTGCCGTTGCGCGCGGGTACCTCCACGTGCAGTGAGTTATTTTCTGATAACGGGTGTGCGTCAGGACCAAAGATGGTAGCAGGATTGCTGGCATTGCTAGCCAACGACTCGATGGAGAAGGATACTTTTTTAAGTTGTTCTCCGGCATTCAATACGATAACAAATGAACGATCTTCCAGTTTGCGTGCGAAGGCAAAAAGCCTGTCTTCAGCATACAGACGCAGATAGGATCCGCGGCGCAAGGTCTCATGTTCTTTCCTCAATGCGATGACATTCTTCGTATAATTTAATAGTTCTTTATTCCAGTTGGTCTCGTTCCATGGAAAGCCCCTACGACAATCCGGGTCGTGAGCGCCAGTAAGGCCGACCTCATCGCCATAGTAGATACAGGGTGCGCCGGGATAAGTAAACATAAACAACATTGCCAGTTGCAGGGAGGCGACATCCTCACTGACACAGGTCAGAAAGCGAGGCATGTCGTGGCTGTCGAACAGGTTCAGTTGCGCGCGGGTTATTTCGGGTTTATACATGTCTGTCAGGCGGTCGATTTCGGTGGCAAACCAGGCAGTATCCATATTGGGGTGGATGCGCCCCCGCAGCCCGCCGGCATGATTGACAACATCCATATTTATATGTGAGCCCCCGAAGAAACTCATCACTGCTGCCGTGATGAGATAATTCATCACGGCGTCGAATTGATCTCCCTGGAGCCAGCGCTGGGCTTCATGCCAGATTTCGCCTACGATGTATGCTTCCGGATTGATGGCGCGCACGCGGCGTTGGAATTCCTGCCAGAAAGAGTCATCGTCTATTTCAGCGGGCACATCCAGCCGCCAGCCGTCAATGCCGAATTGAGTCCAATGCTCGGCAACGTCGAACAGGAATTCGCGCACGGCAGGCGAGTCCGTGTTGAGTTTCGGGAGCGCGGGTAGATCCCACCAGGCCTGATACCCTAATGCTTGCAAACTGCTTTCCCCGTTTTTCAAGGCATCCAGTTCAGCTGTGTGAGGATATGCGCCCCAGCGGCGTTGTCCTTTCAAACGCGCAGGATCGAAGTAAAACCAGTCTTTGTATGGAGAACCCTCGCCATTTTCCAGCACATGGTGGAATTGCCAAAAGCCACGGCTGGCATGGTTGAAGACGCCGTCCAAAACGACGCGGATATTCCGCTTATGTGCTTCATCTATGAGATGATGTAAAGCATCATTCCCGCCCAATAGCGGGTCCACGTTAAAGTAATCGTAGGTGTGGTAACGATGATTAGAGGCGGATGCGAATACAGGATTGAAATATATCGCTGTAATCCCCAGATCGCTCAGGTAATCGAGCCGCTCCGCAACTCCATATAGATCACCGCCTTTGAAGCCATGATAGGTTGGGGGAGCATCCCAGGGCTCAAAGCCCAGGTCGGGCATCCGTTCGCTGCGTGCGAAGCGGTCGGGAAAAATTTGATAAAAAATTGCGTCTTGCACCCAGTCGGGAGGGGTCATATTGAGTCCTCAAAGAATTTATCATGCGAACAGGGCGGTCTATGACCGCCCTGTTTGTTGAGTTGCCGGGCAAAAAGCAGTTTAGCGAATTGCCTCTTCAGTTTCTGCATCAAAGATATGAACATTATTCATGTCGAGGGCGATTTGTGTTTTCTCTCCAACTTGCATGCTGGAGCGCGGATCGACACGAGCAACAAAACTATTATCTCCGCTCATCATGTGCAGGAAGATTTCGTTGCCCATCAGTTCTGTCACATCCACTTGCGCCTCGATTGTATCGGTGTGAACATTTGGTGGAGTGAAATTTGGATCGTGAATATCTTCAGGCCGGATGCCAAAGATGACATTCTTCCCCACATGCCCTTCATAGGCTTTTGTATTTTCTTTTGGCACTTCAACAGCAAATGATTTGGTATCGACCATCACCTTGCCATTATCCTTGCTCAGTTTGGCTGGGAAGAAATTCATCGCCGGAGAGCCAATAAAACCGGCTACAAAGAGATTGTTGGGGTTATCGTACAGGTGTTGTGGAGTGTCAACCTGTTGGAGTATGCCATTATTGATAACTGCGATGCGCGTGGCCATGGTCATGGCTTCCACCTGGTCGTGGGTTACGTAAATGAATGTGGTTTGCAGGCGTTGATGAAGCTTGCTGATTTCAGCGCGCATAGCAACACGCAGCTTGGCATCCAGGTTCGAAAGCGGTTCGTCGAACAAAAAGACCTTTGGTTCGCGAACGATGGCTCGTCCGACTGCCACACGCTGACGCTGGCCGCCAGAAAGCTGACGCGGTTTTCGGCCCAGCAGTTCCTGGATACCCAGGATGTCAGCGGCGTCACCCACGCGACGCTTGATCTCATCCTTGCTAAGTTTACGAAGTTTCAAGCCAAAGGCCATATTGTCGTAAACAGAGAGATGTGGATAAAGCGCATAGGACTGGAAGACCATGGCAATGTCCCGGTCTTTGGGAGCCACGTCATTCACAACGCGATCCTCAATCGAGATCGTACCCTCACTAATATCCTCCAGGCCTGCCAGCAGGCGCAGAGCAGTGGTCTTACCGCAGCCCGATGGGCCGACAAGTACCAGGAATTCTTTGTCAGCGACATCAATATTCATATCGTTGACAGCGACTGTTTCGCCAAATCGCTTGTACACGTGATCGTACATTACACTTGCCATGTTATCCTCCAATCTTAAGAATATAGTGCCTTTATTATACTCATAAAAATAAAAAAACACAGAGTGATTAAGTTCTGTGTAAAGTAAAACATACTGAATGAACTACGACGCTTCCAACCTGGAATAATGATCTGCCTCCGTTCTATTTGCCTCTATTGCGAGTGGCAACGTCAAATATTACAGCCGCCGCAAGCACGAGAGCTCTGACAATGTATTGATAGGATATATCAATGCCCATCAAGTTCATGCCGCTTGTCAATGAGGTCATTACCAATGCGCCAATGAGTGATCCGATCACGCTGCCGACGCCGCCTGCCGCCGATACACCGCCGACAAAGGCCGCCGCAATGGCATCCAATTCGAACAAGTTTCCTGCTGTCGTTGTAGCGGATTGTAGACGAGCCGCAAATAACATACCAGACAAAGCAGCAAGCATTCCCATCGATCCAAATACAATATGCGTGATTCGCTTGACACTGATACCGCTCAATTCAGCTGCCTCGGGATTCCCACCGACGGCGTAGATGTGCCTGCCCAGGACTGTCTGGGTAGTGATGAAATTATAGATTATGGCCACAATCAATATGACCACTGCGGTCCATGAAAGGCCCCGGTAGCCGGCTAATACCCAGGCGACACTACCAATTAAAGCTGAGATGAGCAACAGCCTGAGGATGAACATCCCGCTTGATAAAACTTCAATTTCGTTTTTTATCATCCTGCTGCGACTAATGATTTCGCTCGATACGAATAAAATAACGCCCAGCAATCCAAGGAACAAAGTGAATTTATTTACCTCGGGTAATATCCCAATGTTTTCTAGAATGTCTGGAATAAATCCATTTCCAATCGCGTTGAATGCATCGTTTGGGATAATGATTGTTCCGGTAGCCCGGGTTGCCAGTTGTAATGCACCTCGATATCCCAACCATCCAGCCAGGGTTGCAACAAAGGATGGAATCCCCAATTGAGCTACCATGAAGGAAGTAACCAGCCCTGCAATAATTCCAAATACCATTACAAGAGGGATGACAACGTAAACTGGGAGATGCCACGATACCATGGCGATCGCCGCAACAG
This sequence comes from Anaerolineales bacterium, assembly GCA_049687655.1. GTDB lineage: Bacteria > Chloroflexota > Anaerolineae > Anaerolineales > Villigracilaceae > JAABUE01. The sequence goes on from JBAVJG010000652.1 coordinate 3,995, forward strand.
CCCCAAGGAACCCCGCTAGAAAACCGACTGAAAGGTCAATATGGCGAATAACAATAACCAGCGTCATGCCTACGGCTAATACGGCGATGTAACCGGTCTGATTTACCAAGTTGACTAAATTTCTCGAAGAAATGAATAAACCATTTGTTGTAAAAGTGAAAACTAAAAAAATAACGAATAAGGCGATGAACATGCCGTATTCACGGATATTTTCTCGCAATAATTTCCGGGCTTCATCTATGAATGACATCTTAAATCTCCCTGTGCTCGTTATGCGGCTGTTCTTTCGGCAAAGTCATCGCGGGCGCCAATCATGTAAGCAACAACTCGCTCGCGAAAGTTATGAATGTCACCATCTACAGGAGTATCGCAAACTTTACGCCCCTGCCGCAACACGACCATGCGATCGCCTACCCGGTGTATATCCTCGAGTCTGTGGCTGATCATAATGATTGAAGCCCCATGAGACTTAAGCTCGCGCACCAAATCAAGCACCTTGTCGATAGCTGCCACGCTCAAAGCTGCTGTAGGCTCATCCATGATGATGACCTTGGCGTTGAAGGCTGTTGCACGCGCTATCGCAACCGCCTGGCGTTGTCCGCCAGATAGTCTCTCAACTTTTTGTCGCACAGAAGGGATATTAATCTTGAGCCGGTTTAGCAAGCTTTTTGTTTCTTGCTCCATGTGATGATAATCCATTACACTAATTGGCCCTAATCTCAATCTTACAGCTTCGCGTCCGAGAAAAACATTAGCAGCCACGTCGAGATTGTTGGCCAGGGCATAATCCTGATAAACCATCTCGATTCCAAGACGTCGCGCATCCATAGGATTGGTATAGTGGGCTTTCTCGCCTTTAATAAGAATTTCCCCTTCATCGGGGATGTAGGCGCCACTGAGAACCTTCATCAGTGTAGATTTTCCTGCAGCATTGTCACCCATCAATCCCAACACCTCATTGTGGTGTAATGCAAGGTCTACTCCCCTTAGCGCCTGGACAGCGCCGAAATGCTTTTTGATGTTTCGCAATTCCACGACAGGTGTCGCTTCTGTTGTAGATTTCATCGATACAACCTTTCCATCCTCCATCTTTGATAACACTTGGGATTTATATTTATCCTTTGAGTGAGCCAGCTAGCAGGCCGCGTAGGAAGTAACGACCCAGGAAAATGTATACCAGCAAAGTCGGTAACGCTGCAAGCAAAGAGCCAGCCATCTGTACATTCCATGCAATGATCTGGCTGCCAGCCATATTGTTCAGCGCTACAGTGATTGGCCAGTCGGTGTTGCCTGTTAGAATGACAGCAAACAAGAAGTCGTTCCAGGCTGACGTGAATTGCCAGATAAGCACTACTACGAAGCTTGGAATGGAAATTGGCAACAGGATATATCGATAAACCCCCAACATATCCGCGCCATCGATCTTGGCTGCCTCGAGAAGTTCTTGGGGGAGGCTGGCGTAATAGTTACGGAATGTAAGGGTGGTAATGGGAATGCCGTATATGATATGAGCCAATGCCAGGCCGACCAATCCCTTTATTCCAACTGCATTCATGAACTGCACCAGTGGGATTATGATGCTCTGGTAAGGAATGAACATGCCAAAGAGGATGAACGGGAAGACGATGTCAGCGCCACGGAATTTCCATTTGGCTAAAATGAACCCATTAAGCGAACCAAGCATGGATGATAGGATAGCAGCGGGGATAACCATCATGAAGCTGTTTTTCAAGGACGGCGCCAGATTTTTATAAGCTTCAATGTAGTTATCAAAATGTATGCCTTTTGGCAGGTTCCACATGGTTTGCAAGTCTACTTCTGCAAAGCTCTTGAAGCCAGTTACAAGCATGACATACATTGGAATTAGATAGAAAATCGCCATAGCGATCAAAGGAACATAAAGCCAGCTTTTCCCAATAACGAGCTTTTTCATTGTTGCAACTCCGTTCTCAGAGTGTAACGGATGTAAGGAATGATGAGCAAGGCTACACTGATGAGCAGGAGAATACCAATCGCAGCGCCCCGTGCGTAGAACAGTCCGTCAAATGTGGTTTGCCACATGTAAATGGCAGGCACGTCCAGTGGAAGTTGCTTGCCTGCAACTGCGATAATCAGGTCAAACACCTTCAGGGACATATGGCCCAGAATGATGAGTGCACTCAAAGTAACGGGAGCAAGAAGAGGCAGGATAATGTGGCGATAGATTTGAATTTCGTTGGCGCCGTCAATTTGCGCGGCTTCGCGTAGTTCGTGCGGAATGGATCGCAATCCGGCCAGGTATAGAGCCATGGTATATCCAGACATCTGCCAGATGGCTGCCAGAGCGATTGCAGCCATCCCCCAGGTGGGTGTAGTGTGCCATTTGTTAACCAGGAAATCCAGGTTAAGTGAAGTAAACAGAAGATTGAATCCGCTGATCCGTGAACCTTCGGCTGGGTTCATGAGCCAGCGCCAGATGACGCCAGTGACGATATATGAAATTGCCATAGGGAAGAGGAATAAACTTCTGAAGAATCCTTCCCCTTTTAATCCCTGGTCCAGCATTACGGCCAGGAAAAATCCAAGCAAAATGCTTCCTACAACGAAAACGCCTGTGAAAATGAGAGTATTTCTAACATCTACATGGAAGCGAGGGTCAGAAAATAGTGCTACGTAATTTTTAAGCCCGGCCCAGGAATAGTCCGGGCTAAAACCTTTCCAATTACTCAGAGAGACCCGTACAGACCAGCCGATAAAACCATATACAAAGATCAGTACGGCTAGAATAGATGGTGCGATCAAAACAATTGAGAGGTATCGGTCTTTGTCTTTTAGCATCATCCGCCTCATTTCTACGATAATTTAAAAAAAGGGTTGAGGCTCCGCTTAGCGGAGCCTCAACGATTTTACACCAGAATTTACTGGCACGGGCCAGAACTGGCGCAGGCAGCTACCAGCGCAGTCTGGAAGGTTTCCACGTTCTGGTCTGCGACGAACAGACCAAGAGCTGTGTCGATTTCGGACTTCCATGAGTCGTTGGCAACTACGCCGTGGGTCAGTGAACCGACGACTGTATTGCTAGCCCAGTCATCCATTGCAGACTGCAGATACTCACCAAACAGAGTGGCATCGCAGTCAGTGCGGGCACAAATTGAGCCTTTAATAGGATTGAAGGCCTCTTGGCCAGCCTTGGAACCGGCAATCTTCAGCCATGCGGTAGCGCCATCGGGGTGTGGAGCGCCAACGGCCAGCGTGAAGGAGTCGGACAGGAACTGGAAGACACCTACACTACCAGGAACTGGTGCCCAGCCATAATCTGTGTTCGGGACTTTGCCAAGTTCGCGGAAATAACCTTCAGCCCAGTCGCCCATCACGTTGAAGGCTGCATCACCGTTTACAACGAGTTGCGATGCATCCTGCCAAGACAGGGAAGCTGCATCGCTGTTGGCATAGGTGAGTGCTTTCTTGAAGTTGTCCAGGGCTGCGGTAACTTCGGCGCTGCCCCAATCAGTTGTGCCGTCCCAGAGGCCGTTGTAGGCATCAGTGCCAAGCGTGCCAAGCAGGACGGTTTCCATCAGGTGCATCTGTGTCCACTGTTCACCCAGTGCGAGTGGGGTTACACCGGCAGCCTGGAGGGTGTCCATTGCAGCAAACCATTCATCTATAGTGGTAGGCACAGCCACACTGTTAGCTTCCAGGATGGCGGGGTTGTACCATAGTACATTGGCGCGATGGATATTGACGGGGACAGAGTAGATGCTGCCGCCATCAGAGATAAGCGGGATCAATGTCTCAGGCATTACAGCCACCCAACCCTCAGCTTCATAAAGGTCATTCAGTGGCTCAATCTGACCACCAGCAACATAGGTGCCGATCAGTTCCTGTCCAGCGTGACCTTGCCAGCTATCAGGCGGGTCACCAGATTGCAGACGAGTGGCTAATACAGCACGTGCATTGGTGCCCGCGCCACCGGCAACTGTTGCATTGATGAACTCAACATTAGGATATTCCGCACTGAAGACCTCGATCATGGCTTCCAGACCAGCAGCTTCACCGCCACCAGTCCACCATGAGAATACTTCAACCTGAGTTTCTTCCATGGCAGGTTCAGCAGGCATAGCTGCCTCACCCAAGCCAGTGAATTCGCTGGCGGGCCAGTAACCGGAGTCGATGATCGCTTCCTGGACATTGCTCTGGTCAACGGTAATGACCTCGGAGGGTTTGGCAGGAACATCGATCGTGCCGTTGTTGTAGGTAGTGGTTTGCGGGGGTGTGTTACCCTCGAGGAAGGCAACAGCGGCGCTAATAGCATCGGCAACCAGGGTGCGGACATCTTTCAGAACGGTCATGGATTGCTTGCCGTCAATGATGTACTGGACGGAAGCGACTTCAGCATCCTGACCGGTGACAACGTAGTTGCTGACATCCGCATCTGCGGCGAAAGCATCGGCGATAGCGCGAGCGGTGCCATCGTTGGGTGCCAGGATGAAGACATCACCCTTGTCCGCAGCGGAGGTAGCTGTCAGGTTGGATTCTGCCAGGGTCTTGGCGGTGTCGAAGTCCCATTCAGTAGTGACCTGGCCGATGATCTGACCCATTTCTTCGCGGGTTAATTCAGCCTTGTCTTGTAAAGCTTCTGCTTCGCTGGAGTTTTTGATAACGAAAGTGCCATCGGCGATCTTGGGTTCCAGCACATTCCAAGCACCTTCAAAAAACAGGAAAGCGTTGTTGTCGGAGGCAGCGCCCGCGTACAGATAGAGCGGATTGCCAGTGCCCTCAGCTTTATCGACCAGGTATTGGCCTTGGGCTTCGCCAACGGCGATACTGTCAAAGGTGACGTAGTAATCGACTGCCTCGGTATTCAGGATCAGGCGATCATATGAGATCACTTTGACGCCCGCAGCTCTAGCGGCATCGGCAGCAGCAGCGGCGGCAGCACCATCTTGCGGGGTGATGATGAGAACCTTGACACCTTTGGTGATCAGATCTTCAACATTGGCTTTTTCCTTGGCGGAATCGCCCTGGCTGAAGAGAATCTCAGCATCGTAGCCCGCAGCCGTCAGGGCGTCTCTGAATCGGGTTTCATCCTGGATCCAGCGTGGTTCGTCCCTTGTCGGCAACACGATGCCAACGGCAAGTTTGGTCTCTTCCGGAGGGGCTTCAGTTGCGGCACCACCACAGGCCGAAAGGATTGTAGTAGCTATCATCAGTATAGCGATCAAGCTATACCACATTTTCTTAGACATGTTTCTTCTCCTTATACTTTATTCGTTTGAGAGTGCAAGTTAATCATGATTGTTTGATGATTTTTATGTTGTAACATCACCTCCTTTAGACGATAGTGGGATTTGACAAGATATCATCTACCACGATGCTGATTGCACCTATCAGGATCGCATCAGTTTCAAAGTCCGATAACAAAATATCTGCTTTTGGACTGATGTCTGAAAGGGAGTGTTTCGTAGCTGTATCTTTGATTGAAGGTAGAAGATATTTTCCAAGGATGCTTAATGATCCCCCAAGAATTATTTTTTCCGGGTTGAATATATCGATCAAGCTCGCGAAGCCAAGCCCCAGGGCTATTCCAGTTTCTGAGAGAACTTCAAGAGCTTCTTTGTCACATTCATCTGCTGCTTGTTTGACGATAGAGATGGATAGGGGAACGTTTTGCTCGTCCATTAAATCTGAAATAATACTCTCTCGCTTATTTTCTAAACGCGTCTGTACTCTCTGAATGACAGAATGTTGATTGGCATAGGTTTCCCAGCAGCCAAGATTGCCGCAATGACAGGGATTCTGATAGGGTTCTGCGACAATGGGGGAGTGGCCGATCTCTCCTGCAAATCCATCTTTGCCTCGATACAGGTTGCCGTTCAAAAAAAGTCCGCCGCCAATCCCAATGCTGGCAACCACAAAAATAAAATCATCGCTTTTTCGCGCTGTGCCAAATAAATGTTCCGCAATTGCTGCTGCGTTTGCATCATTCTCGAGATACGCACTCAATCCGGTACGTTCGGAGAAAAATTTTCTAAACGGAACATTCCGCCATTGTAAATTTGGGGCGAACATCAGAACGCCTTGTTCCAAATCAACAGTGCCAGGTACAGAAACCCCAAGACCTAAAAGAAAAAGGCCATGATCTTTGCAAGATTCAATAGCCTTATCTGTCAATTCCAAAACTCGAGCAATTGTTGTTTCCTGAGAATCACCTGGGTCTTCGTTTACTAACTGCCTCCACAGAATGTTGGCTGTAAAATCTGTCAAAGCCACGGCGATAAAATCTACCCCCAACTCAATACCGATAATTCCACCAGCCTGAGGGTTAATCTCTAGCAAAGTAGCCGGACGGCCGGCGCCATTTGAATTGACTCCCGTTTCGTGAACCAGTTGACGCCGTAGCAAATCTTCCACAAGACTGGAGACGGTGGATTTGTTCAGGCCGGTCGCCTGAGCGATTTGCGAACGCGATACCGGTGCTTCGTTATGGATGAATCGAAGCACCAAGGACAAGTTTAGTTCCCGTACGAGGGCCTGGTCGGCTGAGTTTCGATTGGACATAGGGGATTAGTATGTTGGGGCAACCAACTAATTAAATTATATAGTATTTAGGGCGTTTGTCAATAACGAGATTCTTAAAAATTCAACACAAAGTGAAATCGCAGTGTATTCGCTACCTTTGGAAATTCTTTCCACGCATCTAAACTGGACACTCTGACTGCTACCGCTATGTCGTTTTTAATCGCACCAAAATGACCAGTACAAGTATTGACAGAAAACTTGGGACACAGTTTAGACTTTTTGAATTTGGGACTGTGATTTCTCGAATCTGATCTGCCAGCATGGCTATCTTCGTTGCATTCTCCCCAGCGCAATTTGTACCACCACTTTCGGGACAGCTATTGACTTGAACGCACGAACCGTCCTCGGAAAGTACGTAGTCGATTTCACCGCGTACCAGGATGCCCTCGACCTGATAAGAGGCAGTGTTGATGACAGGCGAGCCGGAGTTGCTTCCGAAAGTATCGAGATTGGTGATAAAGAAGGGATCGCTGGCCTGGTTGATTATGACAAAGGCACCAGATGCTATCTTCATCGGCAGGCCGGATGGATGTCCCAGGACGGCGACATTATTTTGCGCTTCAAGTAAATCCTCACTTGCATAAACAAGACCTGCTCGACCTGTGGAACGATCCAGCTTGATGATCGCATAATCCAGATACTGATTCTCTGGCTTGGGAGTTACCTGAGCAATAACCTCCGTGCATCTAAAAACATTCTCTTTCGATAAAGGTGCCAATGCATTTTCAGATTCCATCTGAAAGCCAAAAACGATGTTAGTGTCAGAACAAGTCGCTTTTTGCAGGCAATGCCCGGCGGTTATCAGAATATCGTCATCTACCAGAAAACCAGTACAAAAGCCAGGAGCAGGTTGCGAAATAAATAGTTCATCCGAGCACATGGGTGCATTTTTACCGCTGACGAGCCATCCCATCTCGCTCATATCATTGAGTGTGAATCCACCCAGCGAGACGGAATTCCCCGATATATTCACCTTTTGAGAATGAACCAGAATGGCTACAGAAGCGGCCATTTCTTTCAGCCGTGAATCCGGATGTTGAAATAGTTCGGTGCGCGAATCCTGACCATAGGCGACTGGAAGTTCTTCGCCTGGCTCAATAGGCTCGGCTGGCTCCTCCGGGGCTGCTGGTTCCTCAGCAGGAGCGACAGGCTCTTCTGCAGCACCGGCACAGGCTGAGAGAATCGCCATAATAGCAAACAAGAAAAACAGAACCAATAGCTTTTGCCTGAACTTCTTCTGGTGCATGACGAACCTCCAACACGGGAAATAAAAAAACTCCTGGTCAGATTTTACCTGACCAGGAGCAGGATGTTCAAGTTACGCAGATTTCAACGCATCCCAACCGGCATAACGAGCTGTTTCCCCTAGCTCGGCCTCGATCCGCAGCAACTGATTGTACTTTGCAACCCGGTCCGAACGGGCGGGCGCGCCTGTCTTAATCTGACCTGCGTTCAGCGCAACGGCCAGGTCCGCGATGGTGGCATCTTCTGTCTCGCCTGAGCGATGCGAGACGATAGCGGTCCAAGCGTGACGTTGGCAGAGTTCCACCGCTTCCAGCGTTTCGGTCAACGAGCCGATCTGGTTGAGTTTGATCAGGGCAGAGTTAACGGTGCTCTCTTTGATAGCGCGACGAATGCGCTCGGGGTTGGTCACCAGCAAGTCGTCGCCCATGACCTGGATCTTATCGCCCAGTTTTTCAGTCATCAGTTGCCAGGAACCCCAGTCGTCCTGGGCCAAGCCGTCTTCAATCGAGACGATAGGATAATCTTCCACCCACTTTGTCCAGAACTCAACCATTTGCTCACCGGTCAGCTTTTTACCTTCCTTGCGCAGGTTGTAAGTTTTAGTCTCCTCATCATACAATTCTGATGCGGCCGGGTCGAGCGCGATGGCTACCTGTTCCCCGCGACCGGCTTTGAAACCAGCCTTGTCAATGGCTTCTAAAATAACTTCTACGGCCTCGCTGTTCGCTTTTAATGCCGGGGCATATCCGCCCTCGTCGCCAACCAGGGTAGCATACCCCTTTTCCTTGAGGACCGACTTGAGCGCGTGATAGATTTCCGCACCCCAGCGCAGGCCTTCCGCAAAGGTGGGCGCGCCAAACGGCATGACCATGAATTCCTGCGCGTCAGTCGATTGCCAGGCTGTGTGTGCGCCGCCGTTCAGGATATTCATCATTGGAACGGGCAGCACATGCGCGTACACGCCGCCCAGGTAACGGTAGAGCGGCAGACCGAGCGAGTTGGCCGCGGCTTTTGCCACCGCCAGGCTGACACCCAAAATCGCGTTCGCACCCAGCTTGGATTTGTTAGGAGTGCCGTCCAGGGCGAGTAGCTCCATGTCGATGGCTTTCTGGTCGCTGGCATCCCAGCCGAACAGCAACTCTGCAATCGGCCCGTTGACGTTGGCAACCGCCTTAGTCACGCCCTTGCCGAGATAACGTTTCTTGTTACCGTCACGCAGCTCCAGAGCCTCGTGCGTTCCGGTTGAGGCGCCCGAAGGGACGGCTGCCCGCCCCCACGAGCCATCCGCCAGAATGACTTCCACTTCAACGGTCGGGTTGCCGCGTGAATCCAGGATTTCCAGTGCAGAAATTCCCTCAATAATAGTGTCCATGTTCCTCTCCAGGGGTTAAAATTCAATGAAGATGCTGATCGTTTCATGACATCTTCTTGTTGATGATGATTTGATTGTGCTTCTTAGTATAATCCACTTTCGCCAACCTGCTACTGTGAGGCTCTATTTGGACCCATTCGAATCCCTCGAAACTGACCCCCGCAACCGCAAAAACTTTGCATTTCAAGCTACACTATTTCGGAAGATTTTGGTTGCTGTGCTCAGACAAGTTTTTCGCCTGATCATGAAAATGGAAGTAAGTGGACTTGAACATCTCCCGCCGGATGGCCCGGTGGTGATCGCCTGCAACCATGTCACCAACTTCGATGTCTTTCCAATGCAACTGAGCCTGCCGCGCCCTATCTTTTTCATGGCCAAGGCCGAGTTGTTCAAATTCTCGTTTATTGACGTGGCTTTACGGAATCTGGGCGCTTTCCCGGTTTATCGTGGCGAGAAGGATGCCTGGGCGATGCGCCACGCGCGTAAGGTCTTGGAGCATGGCCAAACTTTAGGGATGTTCCCGGAGGGCACGCGTAACCAGGGCAAGGGACTGCGTGTTGCCAAGACCGGGACCGCGCGTATGGCAATTGAAAACAAGTGTCCGATCCTCCCGATGGTGGTAATTGGTACGGATGGTTTCTACAAGCGTTTCCCGCACCGCACGAACTTGACTGTAAAATTGCTCCCGCCATTGCAACCGCTTTCCGGTGAGACGCCGCTCTCATTAACCGACCGGCTGATGTTCAGCATGGCGGCCGCCTTACCGGAAGATATGCGTGGAGTGTACGCTGAAATACCAAAGGGATTTGGTGGTTAAAAAAACTTCCGCGAGGTTCAAATCCTCGCGGAAGTTTCGTTCTGAAGCGCTCGTTTAATTGCTGCGTGTCGAAAGGCCAAAGGGCAGATAGAGCGGACAGACAGTCACTGCAGCTGTCAGGGCAAAGACCACAGCTAAAACCAACAACACGATCCCAAATATGCCTGATACAGCCCCGGTGAAATACAACATTGCAAAGATAGCTGCCAGAACGAAGCGGACAATGCGATCCGTGGTACCGATGTTTTTCTCGATTTTCATTTTTATTTCTCCTTATGCCGTCAAAAATTGAATGCGATTTACCAGCCCGATGACCAGACTGATGCAGAGCAGGCAAACCAGCGCCAGTTTGATGAATTTAGATTTTGTGTCGACCATCCTGTGCTTCAATAGTTTCCTGTTCCGTTCATTAGATGTATGACAGTGCGGAAAGTTGCATCTTCTACATGATTTCAGTACTTCAGGACTTACGCAGTTGAATGTGAGAGGCCCGGAAATCGAGATTTCATCCCCGGTTACGTCGATGTCAAGATCGTCGGGGTGGATACCGGGCGTCTCTACGCTGTTGAGCTGTCCATCCTTGTTCGTCCAGATGCTGATAGGAGAAAATCGCATGTCGAAATTTACTGGTTGGATTTTCCTTATCAATTTATTTCTTAATGCATGTAATGTGATTGTGAGCACTCCCGAGCAAGTCTCTGTCTCAAATACGCCGCCCCCATCTCCGATTACTGAAAATCCAACGAGCGAGCCATCTCCCACGCCAATATCCATAGACCTGACCCATCAACCACTTTACTGGTTTGGACCATTGCCGCTGTTGTCAGTGTCAGTCCACCCTGACCGCCCGTTTATCGGGTCGAAAGATTTCATGTCCTTGTTCGAGCCGGATGCAGCCTGGCAGGAGGCGGCAAACCACATACAGGTGTTCAAACTTTACGGGGAATGGGTTGCTTATGATGCAACGGAGGCAGAATTGCAGCAGGTTGTTGCGGACTTAAGGCGGCGAGGCTTGGCCCTGGCAGTGGAGGCGGGTCCGCTAGACTCGCCCGGGGATTGTGGTCAGGCGATAGAAGGATTTGCTGGCAGTGAGGAAGGCTTGAGAATCGCCCGCCGAAGATGAATTTACCCTGCTTATGATCTTTGATGGCGAGACGTTAGACGGAGAACCGTTGATATTTGCCCAAGATACCCCGCTGGTCGGGATTCGGTTCATTAGGGTGGAAACCCTCACCAGCCCATCCTGGATTTCGTGGAGGAAGATTGAAGTGATCGCTGCTGAATAATAGAAGGGGTTTTCTTGTTGCTTTACCGTTCTTTCGCATGGACGGCAACCAGTGTCACGTCGTCGTCCTGCTTGGAGCCCTGTTGGTAATCCATCAAGGTCTTCAACAAATAGTCGCAGACTGCTTGCCCCGAGGATGTCGGGCAGATGCTCAGGCTGCGTTGAATGCCTTCCAGCCCAAAGGGTACGCCGTTAGGATCGCGGCAGTCGGTCATGCCATCGGTGTAGAGCAATAAAGTGGAGCCGGGTGGCAGAATGATGGTTTCTTCATCCAGGGTGATGTTTTCCCACAGTCCGAGGGCCATGCCAGATTTATGAGGGATGCGTTCTACGCTTCCATCTGCCCTTAGTAATAAGGGCGGTTCGTGACCGGCGCGCGCATAATTGAATTCCCCATTGTCCACATTCAATATTCCATAAAGTACGGTCACAAATTGAGTAGTTTTCTCCAGGCGTGTGATATGTTGATTGGCTTTGCGAAGTACATCGCCGGGATTGTCGAATGATTCAGCTTCAGCAACGATCAGGGCATGTGCGCGTGCCATGAAAATGGCCGAGGGCACGCCTTTATCTGCTACATCGCCGATCAACACGCCCACTTTATTCTCGCTGATGCGGAACACATCGTAGAAGTCACCACCCACCTGGCGGGCCGGGTCGATGCGCGCGCCGAAGTCAAAGTGCGGTGGAGCAGGCAATACGTCGGGCAGGATACTGATCTGGATATTGGCGGCAACTTCCAGTTCCCGTTCGAGGCGCTCCTTCTCAATCAGTTGTTCCTGGGCGGCCTTCAATTCATCGTACGCTTTTTGAAGCTGTCGATTTTTCTGGGTCAGGTCCCGGAATGTGGCGAAATTGGTAGAGTCCAGACGATTGCTGAGTACGCGCACCATGGCTTTCGAAAGAATGGGATAGTGTTCGATGAGCGCATTGAACTCGTCGCGGCTCATGGCCAGCAGCGTTGTTTCCTTACTGGCGCGGGCGGTAGCAGTGCGTTCGCCTCCCGGAACGATCAGGCTCATTTCGCCCAGGTATTCCCCCGGACCAATCATGTTGAGTATCAATTCTTCGTTAGTCTCTGCACCCAGCAAAATTTCGAGTTCGCCATCCGTCAGGATGTAGAAATGGTCGCCCCGTTGACCTTCTTTGAAAAGAATCTCGCCCGGCTGCAGGGATTTGGTTTTCAGCATGCTTTGCAGGTGGTCAAGTTCATCCTCAGGCAGATCACTGAAAAGCGGGATTTTTGATATCAGGTTGGTGTTCATTGTTGTGTGTTCCCGATGATTGTAAAGCCAATCATCAAACTTCTAATGTGCATGTGGTCTCCAATTTGGCAAAAACTCATTTTGCTTCTCGCAAATCCATAACTTCCTTACCCGCCAACTTATCCTGAATACGACTCACGACGGTCTCCAGATGCCCCGGCTGGTGGACATAATCCAGGTTGTCGGTGCGGATGGTTAATACGGGGCACCAGTCGAAGGCGTTCAGCCATTCGTCGTAGAAGGAATCCAGTAAGGACAGGTATTCGGGTGTGATGCCAGTCTCCATGTTGCGGGCGCGGCGGCGGATGCGCTCCATCAGCACCTCCACCGGTGCTTTGAGGTAGATCAACAGGTTCGGACGCGGCAGGCTTTCTACGACCAGATCGAACAGGCGTTTGTAAGCCATGTAATCACGCTCGGAAACGTTGCCCATGTTTTGCAATGCGCGCGCAAAGATATGAAAGTCTTCGTAGATGCTGCGGTCGAGAATAGACGAGCGTGGATCGTGGGCGGCTTCAAGATACTGGTCTGCCCGATGTCCCAGGAAGAAGATTTGTAAATGAAAGGCCCAGGAGCGCATGTCGGCGTAAAAATCGGAGAGATAAGGATTATCGGCCACCGATTCGTAGCCAGTCCACCAACCCAGGCGCGAACCGATGCGTTCCGTCAGGGAGGTCTTGCCTGCACCGATATTTCCGGCAACCACAACGAGATGTTTGGTCATTATTCCGTCCTTTGATTTTCTCCTGGAGATATTGTACAACGAAATCTCAAATTCTTGATTATTAATCTGCTCAAGCGGCCGTACCCCAAGCGGGTGCTTTCCTCGGCGGCGAGACGCCGCCTCGAACAGTTTTGTTTCGACTATAATCGCACGATGCTAACTTTTCTCTTGCAAGGCCTGACGCTCGGTTTTGCTGCCGGCGCGCAGCCGGGTCCATTTCAGGCTTTTCTCATCAACCAGTCCATCAGTCGTGGCTGGCGCAAGACGCTCCTGATGGGACTTGCGCCGCTGGTCAGTGATGGACCGATTGTGGCGGTGACCCTGTTGCTGCTCAGCCAGGTTTCCGACTGGTTCCAACGCACCTTGCAGATCGTTGGCGGATTGTTCGTGCTTTACCTGGCCTACAGCGCCTTCCAGACCTGGGCGAATTTCCAAGCGGACATTCCTCCTGCGCTTCCTTCCCGGCATAACGACCTGCTGCGTGCCGCGACGATGAATCTGCTCAGCCCGGGCCCATACATATTCTGGAGCACGGTCATAGGCCCGCTAGTGATCCAGGCCTGGGAGATCTCATTCTGGTCGGCTGTCGGATTGGTGGGGATTTTCTACGCAGCCATGCTGAGCCTGAACATGGTGCTCATCCTGCTCTTCGGACAGGCCGCGCGCTTCGGGAACCAGGTGCGCAAGGCCATGCTGGGACTGTCTGTGTTGGCGCTGGGCGGGTTTGGGTTGTACCAGTTGTGGCAGGGGATTTTTGTGTAGTTTGTGAGAAATTTTACCGGGGATAACCGGAGATGAACGTATATCTTGTTCATCCTTGTTTATCTCTGGTTAAAAAAAGCGACCTTCACATCAGGTCGCCTTTTCATAGCAGGACTTACGCAGCTAAATGAGAGAACACCGAAAATAAGGGGGGGGTGTGCGCAGCGCAGCACACCCTTATTTTCGGTAATCTTTTGCGAACTGTGTAAGTCCTACATATGTTGTTTGCGAGCAGGGAGTAGTACAACTGCTTCCCAACAATGCCTCAAATGGTTTCCAACGTTCCACGCCGTTTGGCGGAAATCTCGACCCATTGGAACAGGAAATATCCCAGCAGGCCATAGAACAGGCCGATGCCAAGTTCCTGCGCCAGCAGCGGCAGGATTTTACTCACCTCAGCACCAGCAATCAGCGCGCGCGCGGAGGCGATGCCGCGCGTCAGCGGCAGCACGCTGGAGATGGCCTGCATCCATGACGGAAGCACATTGATGTCCACGTTTGCGCCGGAGAAGATCAGCAGCAGGAAATAGACCGTGTTGTTGACAAATCCAACATTGGCGGTGATCAGGCTCAGGCAGCCCATCAACAATCCGAGGCCGCAGGTGCTCAAGGTGGTGACGAGAATGGTCAGGCCAAGCGCCGGTAGATTGGTTTGCGAAAGATCAAGATTAAGCAGGAGAACACCCCAGGCGAATGCGATCACCACGCCCAGTGCGCCGTCGATAATGTGCATGAAGGCGCGTCCGAAGAACATCATCATGCGGTTGGCCGGTGTTCCAAACAGGTAGATCAAGGTTCCGGCCCAGCGTTCCCCACCGATGCTCATGGTCACGCCATAAATGCCGCTTAGTGCGGCGATCTGCACCGCATTTCCGATCACAAAAAAATGCGCGTTTTCGGGTCCGGTTGCAAAAGTGCCCAAGTATGTGAAGAAAAACATCTGCATTAAAGGGCCGACTATTTTTGTAGCCAGGTATGTAACTGGCCGCAGCCATCCAAATAGGGCGATATAAGAAAAAATCGTCCCCTCCCAGAAAATGCGGAGATTAGAGGTGAGCGTTTTCATTGAACGTCCAGAGTCGCATCCACGCGCGCCTTGTAGAGCATAACCTTGAACAGGCGGCTGGCAATTAACAGGTCGAGGATACTGAAAACGAGCAACATGCCCCAGGCAAATAAGGTCTGCTCGATCGGTGCGTTCCCGGTCGACGTACCGTGCAGGGCAACGGCAGCCCAGTAAGGGGGCAGCAGGTAGGAGATCGGCGTTGTCCAATTGGGTAACAGCAGAATCGGGAAGAGGAATCCCGCCAGAATGAAGACCGGGTATTCCATGGTGTTTTGCCACTGCTGCACCGAACGGTACATCACAAAAAGGGGAGCGATGGTCATGCCAAAGCAGATGAAGCCGAACATACTCAACAGCAGGGAAGGGAAAAATAACAGGGGTTGATCTACATTCAACGAGTAACCAAAAAACAAGGCTGCCAGTAGATAGGATGCGATCATTGAGAGCAGCGATAGCGTCACGTTGGCCAGATTTTTCCCAAAAATGATCACTCCCAGGGGTGTTGGCACACCCACCAGCGATTCCAGGGTTCCCTGCCAGCGTTCTTGGGTGATGCTATTGCCGGAAGCGAAAACCAGGGTGGTCCACAGCCCTGTCAGGCCGCTTCCCACAACAACGAACATGGCCGCATTCGCAGCGGTATCCTTGAGCATGTACAATGCCAGGACGGCGATGAGGATGGGTTGCACCAGGATACCAAAGAGCACAAAGCTGTCGTTCATCTGGTGACGCAACGTCATCTCGGCTACCGTCAATGCGGTGCGCCAGTATTTGAACAGGTCCTTGATGTTCATGCATGACCTCCCACCAGCCGGACGTAGGCATCTTCCAGGGTTGGTTCGCGGACGATGACACGCCCTACGCGGGTGCCGTTTAGCGATTCCATGACATCCGGGACCGCTTCGGCCCCGCGAGCGGTCTGCACTAGCAACATCTGACGCTGTTCTCGCTCTTGAACTTGCAACGCGTCTACGAAGGGCAGGGCGCGCACGCGTTCGATCACCTCTTTCGAAGTTCCAAAGGTTTCAATTTCGATCACCGACAGATCCGCAACGTGCTTCTTGAGTTCTGAGGGCGAGTCCAGCGCAATGATTACCCCTTTGTCGATGACAGCCACACGCTGACAGAGCGAGTCCGCTTCGAACATGTAGTGCGTGGTCAGCAGGATGGTTTTGTTCTCGGACTGCAGGTTACGGATCACCAGTCGGAAGTCGCGCGCCCCGACCGGGTCAAGACCGATGGTGGGCTCATCCAGGAAGAGGATTTCCGGATCGTGCAGCAGGGTGCGGGCGACGTGCAGACGCTGTTTCATGCCGCGTGAGTAACCTTCCACGCGCTCGTTGCCGCGATCTTTCAGACCGACCATTTCCAGCAGGAAGGGGATACGTTTCTTGGAGACATCCGGCTCCACTCCATACAGGCTGGCAAAGTAGCGTAGATTGTCGATGCCTGAGAGACGCCAATACAATCCGCGTTCACCGCCGAAGATGAAACCAATATGTTTGCGGACCTCACCCGCATCCTTGACCACGTCATAACCCAGCACTGAAGCACTCCCGTTGGTGGGGATCAGGAGTGTCGCCAGCATTTTGACCGTGGTGGTCTTTCCAGCGCCGTTGGGACCTAACAGGCCAAAAAGTTCGCCGGTTTTGATCTCAAAGGAAATATCCTCCACGGCTACAACTTCCTTGATGGAGCGCTTGATAACGCCAATTCGGGCACGGTAAACTCGTCGCAGGTTATGGACTTCGATTGCGTTCATACTCTCACTTTAAGGTGTTTAATTGGATTATTCGTATTATTCATATTATTGAATAATCTTTATAATATACATGGGATCGCCATGCTTGTCAAGAGGTGAAAACCGAAATTGCCATTTGGGCGGATCATGCTTGAAGGCGGTAGCAGACTCGAGTGTGGTTCGAAGCGCGTCTAACCTTCGGGCTTCCTCCGTATTTTTGCGTAAGTCCTGTACAATTCACTTACGATATTGGTCGAGCCGGTTTTCGTACCGGTCAGATTCCAGAGTGTCGGGTTGTGGAATTGACAGGTGGAATTTTATTCTAGGCCAAAAAGCTTGGGAAGGAGGTAGAAATGCGTTCCTGGTGGATCGAACACCGAGGCAAGAAAAACTTCTCTCACGATTTTTCGGGCTTGATGTACGATGCAGTGGCATTAAAGGAGAAATTGACAGCGATGCAGGCAGAGGTACTCCAGCATACAAATAATTCCCTGTTGGTCTTATCAGATTTTCGGGATACCAACATAACCAGTGAGATGATGTCTATTTTAAATGCCTCCTCAGCCATGACGAACGAACACTTTCACAAGACGGCTGTGAATTCGCCTGGTTTTTCTTTAATGTCTCTCTAATATTCAGTAGGACAGTCGTAGGATAGTCGTAAGTTTGAGTGTCAGGCATATTCGGTTAAAATAGCGCTCTTGCTCGTAC
>JBAVJG010000653.1:0-1838 GCA_049687655.1 Anaerolineales bacterium
CCTGTGCGCTGCGGGTCAGCCTGCGCAAGTCATCCAGGGAGCTACGCGCAAGATCCTGATCCTGGTCCCATACTCGTGGCAAGACTTCCGCGATCAGACCCGCAGAAAAGAGTGATTGGTTGATGGCATCGTGCAAATTGCGCGCCAAGCGTTGCCGTTCTTCCATTACTGCGAGTTCCTGCGCCTGCCCATACAGTTCTGCGTTGACCATCGTGATGGCGGCCTGGTTGGCTACACTGAGAGCCAGGTCAGCATGATGAAGAGTAAAATGATTCAACGTCGCATGCGCCACACCGATACCGCCGATAATGCGGTTTTTCACTGCCAGCGGTACCCACATCCAGGATTGCATGCCTTCGAGCAAAGCAGCAGCCCCATCGTCCAAGAGTGAACGCAGGAATTGTGCCTGAGAGTCCTCGCTCCAAATGTCGGAGATGCGAATGCTATGGTGTCCATTGAATAACGTGGCCAGTGTTTTCGGGCCTTGCAGGTGGATGCGAAAAGGCGAGGATTGCTCTAATTTCGGTGTGCCTCTCATCGCCAGGGTAACCAGTGTCGAGTCTTCCAATGCGAATAATCCGCCATGTGAATACCCGACGATTTCTCGTAATTGGTCAAGAATCAAATCTGGCTGGAGTTCCAGCGTGGATGCCAGAGTTTGGGAAATGGACAACAGGGTACTCTGCTCGCGGGCACGGATATCGATACGCCGCTGGAGATTCTGTTCAGCCTGAGCTCGTTCGCTGATGTCACGGACAATACCCAGTAAGCACATTCGGCCTTGATACGTGAATGCCGTTCCACGCCATTCGGCATAAAATCTTGAGCCATCCTTGCGTATATGTAGTATCCGTGTATCGAACACTCCATCCGTTTGAAACGCCCGGATATACTCAGCGAAGGCGTGTTGGCTGTCCGGGTGTACGAAACCGGTCAGGTGCAGTCCGATGAATTCTTCGCGTGTGAAGCCATGCATCAGGCATGCCGCAGGATTAGCCTCGACCACCAGGCCGGTTTCCAGATCGTTGATGATCAAGCCGTCAGTTGAAGCATCGAAAATGCTTCGATACAGCCATTCTTTTTCTCTCTGTTCCTGTTTACTTTTTTGCATATTGAACTCTAATTTCATTCTACCGCAAAAGACAATGAAATCAATCCATCACAACCTCTACTTCGTGCGACTGACCGGCTTCCATAACTTGACGGTTTGACCGCTTCCGTGCTCAGGCCGGGATTGCCACACCTGATCTTTCTCCACACCTGAGTTGAATACAAACCGCCTGGCAGTGAAGTCAGAAAATCATCAAAGAATACCCGAAATTAGGGGAGCGGGCGTCCGCCCGCTCCCATATTTTCGGGCCTCTACCATCTATTTCGTGATCTACTGATTATGGGAACAAAGCTCAATCGATGTTTGACAGATTTACGAGTATAAGTATAGATAACAGGAAAGGAGAATGAATGAACACTGAAGTTTTGCTAAACCTACAGGAATTAGGAATTCTGGTCTTGATTATCGCTATAGTCGTTGCCGTTGTTGCACGCCGTCTGCGTCTGCCATACACTATCGGTCTTGTGCTGATTGGCGTAGGAATGTCATTTTTGAATTTGTCGGATTTTCACATCACCCCGGAACTGATCCTGTTTGTTTTAGTGCCGCCCCTGCTCTATGAGGCAGCATACCATCTGCAACTTGAGGATTTACGCAAAAATATCGTCCCCATTCTTACCTGGGCAATTCCCGGTGTGATCATTACTACTCTGCTAGTAGGCTGGGGCATAGCTCGCACGATTAGCATATCTGTCCCAGCGGCAATTGTCTTCGGCTCCTTAATGGC
>JBAVJG010000654.1:0-3809 GCA_049687655.1 Anaerolineales bacterium
TGCATTCCAGAATTTCAGCGATCTGTCCTATAGTGAAATATGTTTGAGTCATTGTCTCTCCTCTCAAAATTTTTGAAATGTAAAGAATGGCTCTGAGCCTGTGCCTGCGAACAGAATGGGGATGCGATTAGACTCTCTGTTATTTGATTCTGTGATAAAGCGTTTATGTAAATTTCAGGGAACAAAGTAGCCCCGGATAGCTAAGGCCTTCCCCCTGACCATATCAATTGCAGGTTGCTTTTCAGCCAGGTGCGTGCAGGCTCACGTACAAGCGCCGTAATAAATAGTATACACTATATTACAGTAAATTTGTTCAGCTTGTCAATCGGAAAATGTTCTTACTGCTTATTGTATGAATCTCTAAACTTGTTCGTGAAATGCTATCAATGATATGAAGTTTTGAGTTTAGCGATTTACGCGGTACTCTGTAATTTCTTGTCTTTAAGAAGGAAAGGAGAGTAAAGCATTAACAGGGTGAGGATACCAATCCCTTCCATCCAAAGGATATACCAAGGCCACTCAGGGAGCAAGTCTAGCAGGCTGGGGACATCCGGCTTGGCGTTGACCATCAGGTAATTTGAGCCTAACGCATCGTTGACAAAGTAAATCGCCAGCGCGTAAACGTTTGTCCAAATCACAGCTTTCAACATTGACCGCCATGTAGGGCGGAAACCTTCGACAACGGTCAAGTAGATTGGAGCGGTAACGATCAGTCCGTGGGAGAGCAGGGTCTGGAAGAAGCGGAAGTGGGGGAAGCCGTAGAGGCCCAGGTCCGGCGTGGCCAGTGCCTGAATCCCGGCACCGATGCCCAGGAAATATGCGAACTCATAAATTCGATAGCTGCGCGTAACCAACATGATGCCCGAAATCCAGACCATCAGGCTGCATATGTGCAGAGGCAGCATGGTTTGGACCGTCCACTGGCCGTGGTAAATTCTCCAGACGTGCCAGGCGATTTCGTTGCCCCACAATACGGTAGCAAAGATTAAACGGACTCTGGCGCGTGTTGCCTCGTTCGCTTTTTTAAATAGAAGCAGGCTCAGGTTCAGAAGAAGAAGCGCGAGCAGCCCAACGAGGTGGGCTCTCCCAAAGAGTTGGAAGGGCCCACCATGATAGTCCCAGGCGAAGAATTGTTCCATGAGGAAATTAGGCGGGCTGCGCTTTCATCCTCCAGTCTTTGATGATGAACGGGATGTAGAGGATCAGGCAGGTCAAGAGGCCGATAGCTTCCAGCCATAGGATGTACCAGGGCCACGCGGGCAGCACGTCCAGCAGGCTGGCGGTTTCGGGCTTGTGGGCTACGAACATGTAATTGCTACCGATGGCCTGGTTGATGAAAAAGACGATTAATAGATAGATGTTCATTCCGACGAAAATACGCCCGAAGGATTTCCAGGTGGGGCGGAAACCTTCTACTGTGGTCATGTAGATGGCGGAAGTGACGATCAGACCATGCGAGATGAAGGTCTGAAAGAAACGGTAATGCGGAAAGCCGTAGATGCCCAGGTCAGGAGTCAGCAGTGCCTGCAGCGCACCGCCGATGCCCATGAAGTAAGCGAATTCGTAGATGGTGTAGCTCCTGGTTACCAGCATCACACCCCCCAACCAGACCAGCACACTGCAAACATGCAATGGGATCATAGTCTGGATGTTCCATTGCCCGATGGACGCGTTCCAGATGTGCCAGCCAATTTCATTGATCCATAACACGATCGCCATAGCCCAGCGGATTTTCGATCGGTCAGCTTCGCGTTTGGTTTTGGAGCGTAACAAATAGAAGTTGAGCAAACCGATACAAAGCAGTGCGAACAAATGGGCCGTCCCCATAAAGGCGAATTCCCCTGCGGTGAAATCCTCTGTGAAGAATTGATCCATCCCGGCCTCCTCAATCGATATTCAATATTAAGCAAAAATTGAAAGAAATTCGAATTTACCTGGCCTTTTGCCATCTACTGATTATTTATAAAGTGTACAGCAGAATAAAATCAGAGTCCAGTGAAAAAATTACTGGAAAACAGGTAGCGATTTATGCTACAGTATAGATGGGGAATGGCGTTTTTTTGAGACAAGGAGGTGATCTATGAACGCCCAGACAAAACAAAGGATGAAAATCCTACTTGCCGATGATGGTTCACAGCATGCGCAGGCCGCAGTCAAAATGTTACAGGAACTACCTTTGCCACCCCAATGCCGTGTGCATGTGTTGCGCGTGTTCCCGCCCGGGCAAACCTTTGCAGTGAGTCAAATGGAACGTAATTTGAAACGTACTGAGGCACAATTGCTGGATGACGGCATCAAAACAGACTCGGAACTGATGCTGGGGTACCCTGCTGAAAAGATCATTGAAACGGCTGCTTGGATGAAACCCGATCTTATTTTGATTGGTGCAAAAGGCTTGCGTGCCACCCTGGGTATTTTGTTGGGTGGCGTGGCCCAACAAGTTGTTGAGTATTCTGTTTCACCGGTGCTGGTAATACGCGCGCCGTTTCGTGGCTTGCGCCGCGTTTTGCTTGTGACAGATGGATCCCAGAACAGCCGGCGAGCAGCAGGTTACCTGGGCAAATTTCCGTTGCCTGAAAATGTGGATATACGGCTCATACATGTTTTACCCCCATTGACTACACCGGTCATTATGGAACCCTATTTCGGTGGACGGGATGCTTACGTACCATTGTACGACCCGAAAGAAGAAGCGGAGCTCAAAGAGAAACAAAAACAAGAAGGGGAGGCGCTTCTCGACCAGACCCGCAACCTGCTCCTGAAACAAGGAATCGAATCCACGCCCGTGCTGGCTCGCGGTGACGCTGCAACCGAGATCATCGAATATACCAACAAAGAAAAGGTTGACCTGATCGTTGCCGGATCACGCGGCCTGAGTTCCTTCCAGGGCTGGTTGATGGGCAGCGTATCGCGCAAGTTGGTGCATTACTCCAACTGTTCGGTGCTGATCGTCAAGCAACCTGAGATGAAATAATAAACCACCAAGCCGCCAGGTTCGCCCAGCAATTTTCAAAAGTTCCAAGAAACCTTGGCTTCATAAGGAAATCTTGACGTTCTCCATGGCACCGCACACCAAGGCAAGTGTTGTAACTTGGTGGTATTCAACTTTGTACCTCTTCCACTCTGCCAACTACCTTCACGCATGGACGGGTAAAGACATCATTCTTGTGAGGTGCATCGGGCAATTCAGATGTTAAATCCTGGCCGGGAAAGTGCAATCGTTCGTGCATGTCTGGCCGCCATTTAGGACAATCAGTAACGTCATAAACAATCCCAGCGTAAGCGATCCATTTTCGTGTACCTAGGTCACCGTTGTTGCGGCGGAGTTCGGGTTCAGTGATTTTGCGATTGAAGACGTTCATAAGAGGGACTGTTGGCGAAACAGCAGCTTGCTCACCTAAAGTTGGTAGCGTACAACTTTAGCTCGATATCATCTTCCGGCAATCTGACCATTTTCTCAAATTCGAGCCCGATTTTCTCGAGCACGCGGATCGATCCCTGGTTGTTCGGGTCAGTAATCGCTACGAGGCGTTTGAGTCCGATTGTGTTCTCTGCAAATTCTTTCACCGCCTGAGCTGACTCAGTGGCATACCCTTTTGACCGATATTGTGGCAAAAATGCATATCCGATATCTACGTCATCCAAGCCTTCTCGCTTAACCAGACCACATAACCCTATAGGTGAACATATTTCTTTGAGAATGACCAGATACAATCCAAATCCAAATTTTTCATAGCTGGCGACCAGTCTGTTCAATATGTAACCTTGAGCGTCGTCGAGGGTTCGTACACCCCTATCTCCAATATTGC
>JBAVJG010000655.1:0-1832 GCA_049687655.1 Anaerolineales bacterium
GAGTGGATCGCGAAAACAGTGCAATATTTTGCAAAGCGTGAGGATGTGCAATTGGTGGTGCGCGTGCATCCCGGCGAGCGTCTGATGAAGGGGCCCTCGATGCTGAGTGTGATCGAGCGTGCCGTACCCGAGCGACCTGCCCATATCCATGTGATTGGCCCGGACGAAAAACTCAATACCTACGATTGCATGGAAATTGCGGGGCTGGGGCTTGCTTATACTACTACCGTTGGTATGGAAATGGCCATGCGCGGCGTGCCTGTGATTCTTGCGGGCATTACGCACTATCGAGGGCGCGGCTTTACCTATGACCCGTCCAGTTGGGATGAGTACTACGCCACACTCGACCGTCTTCTATCCGATTTGCCTGCTTATCGCTTAAACCAGGAGCAGGTCGAAACCGCCTGGAATTATGCTTATCGCTTTTTCTTTGATTTCCCCATGCCCTTTCCCTGGCGCTTGATGCACTTCTGGAATGACGTGGATATCTGGCCGTTGGAGCGAGTGCTCTCCGAAGAAGGCCAGGCAGAGTATAAACAGACTTTTGATTACCTTGCTGGAGAGTCGATAAATTGGTAAGCCTGAACGCGAATAGCGCGAATGAACGAATTACGCGAATGGATTTAAAAATATATTCGCGTAATTCACCTTTTCGCGGCATTCGCGTCAAAAATTGGTGAATAAGTGACGAACACAAAACAACAAGTACGCGAATTCTACGACCAGATCGGCTGGTCGCAAGTTGGCGAGGGACTCTACCAGAACGCCCGCTACGAGGATCTGCGTCCTGTTTCGCGTGACTACATTCATCGCTGTCACCTGCGCGTTAACCGTCATTTGTCCCCTTCAGGCGATTTTCTCCTGGATGCAGGTTCCGGTCCTGTACAGTGGCCTGAATATCTGACCTATTCTGAATACTATCGCTATCGTCTGTGTGCTGATATTTCAATTACCGCGTTGAAAGAAGCGCGGGCAAAGCTGGAAGAACATGGCTTATACGTGGTCGCAGATATCGCAAACCTGCCCTTTAAAGCAGACAGCTTCGATGGTGAAGTGTCCATGCACGCCATCCATCATTTACCCTTGAGTGAGCACAAACGCGCTTTTCTGGAACTACAGCGTGTTTTGAAACCGGAACGTAGCGCAGTAGTGATTAACGGCTGGCACAATCCACTGTTGATGCGTTTGGCTGAACCCTTCATCAATCTGGGACGTCTGCTTAAGGGCCGTGGACTCAAGCGCAAAAAAGATTGGGCTGAAGAAGCCGATCAGGCCGGTACATTCGTCGAGAAATTGACACCGCGCTGGTTGAAACAGGAATTGGATGGAGCAATTGACTACAAAGTCTACCCCTGGCGCAGCTTGAGTCCGCGTTTCATGCGCTGGTTCGTGCGTCCCCACTTGGGTGGGAGGGCTTTTTTACGCTTCATCTTCTGGCTGGAGGAACGCTTTCCACACTTCTTCGGCCGGCATGGACAGTATCCGATGATTGTGATCAGAAAATAGCCAATGTCAAAATTCACTGACCCGCAGTATCTCAAATCCGAACAATATAGAGATTCATCCAACCTGGGTGCTCGTGTGGAACTTCATCGCCGGTTCAGCACCAATCCCTATGGCTGGTTCCCGTGGATTTTTGACACACTGGAAACCTTACCCGGCCGGGCACGCGTGCTCGAACTGGGATGCGGTCCTGGTTACATGTGGAAAGAGTGCCTAGACCGTATCCCTGAAGGCTGGAGCATTACCTTGAGCGACCTGTCGGATGGGATGGTGGACGCAGCCTGGCGTAACCTGGTCGTGACCGGTCGCGCCTTCAAATTCGAGCAGAT
>JBAVJG010000656.1:0-3484 GCA_049687655.1 Anaerolineales bacterium
AGCAAGTAGTTTGCTGAATTTTTCTTAAAAGAAGAAATGTAAAATACACACCAGATCAAGCGTTTTAGCCACGCGATAATAACGATTTATGTTTTCTTTCCTAATTGAATTTCGCTCTTTGGAAAGATATCACGGCAAATCTTGGCGTTCCTTCAAATTTCAGACATTGTTATTTTTTTGTAAGGTGAAACGAGTGTATTCAGTGCTATAGTGTCTATACAACATCCGATAAAGGCAAAACCGGTGAAAGCCGGCGACGCAAAGCTATGGGTCTACCGCCGCAAATGCGGCTACGACTGCCAGGCCGCCGAAGATCGCAAATAGAATTTTTTGTGGTTGTCTTGCCTGACTTAGATAAGTCAGGCTTTATTGTCGGATGGCTGATTCCAACTATGCAAACCCGATGAGGATCGGGAATGCGAATAATAAGGAGAAAAGCCATGTTCAGAAACTTCAAAGTTCTATTGATCGCCCTGGTCGTCCTCGTCCTTGCAGCAAGCAGCTATGCTTTCGCTGCAGCCATCACGGGTATCCCAGACAGCAAAGCCGGTACAGGTTCGGGAACTGTCACTGGATACGCCGTTAGTGTGGTTGTCTACTCATTCAATACCAGCAATCCCGCCAATCTTGACTCAGTAGCTTTCACATTAGATGCTGTGGCTACAAGCGCGCAGATACAAGTGGATTCTGTTGGCGGTGTCTGGTATGACTGCGTGGATCTTGACGGCGTTGCCGCTGTGAATGATTGGGCCTGCGACACCACTGTCGGCACACAAGCGACAGCCGCCGCGATGGACACGCTCACCATCGTTGCCAGCGACCATTAATCGGTAAGATGTAAACAAATCAATTTTGATCAGATGGTTTTTAGAGAAAGGTCTGGCCAGGAGGTCAGGCCTTTCTTCAAAAAAAAAAACAAAATATCCATTTCCTACCTGCTCACTACCATGCCAATATGAAACAATCCCAGCGCCGCCCATCCATTTTTTTAAACCTCATCCTGTTTGCAGGACTGGTGGTTATCTGGATAGCCTTCGCGCCTACCAAGGTTGGCGGGCAGGCATCTTACGTGATGGTGAATGGCATCAGCATGGAGCCTAATTACCATACTGGCGACCTGGTCATTGTCCACAAAGTACAGACATATCAAGTTGGTGATGTAGTCACTTATCGTGATGCTATCCTGGGCGAACACATCATTCATCGTATCATCGCTATAGAACAGGATAAGTATGTATTCAAAGGCGATAACAATTCATGGATCGACGTGTATCGTCCAATACAGGAAGAAATTGTCGGCAAACAGTGGATCTATATTCCAAAGCTTGGAAAAGTTTTCACGTGGATGCGTTCACCACTAAATCTGGCTCTCATCATCGGTTTGCTTGGAGGCGTTCTTATGGTCAATATGGTATTAAGCCCTAAAAATAAAAATAAGAGAAAGAAAGCATCCACCAATTTGAGCCCAAATAGCAGCATGGCGATTGCGCTCTATATGCTTGGGCTGCTGTTCTTTGCCTTCCTGGCTTTATCGCTTTATGCTTTTAGCCGCCCCGTCTTAATCACCTCGAACAACATCCTGTACCAACAAGATGGACACTTCTCCTACTCAGCAACAGGCACGCCAGGAATATACGATTCAAATACTGTTCAACCCGGTGAGCCGATCTTCCCGAACCTGACCTGTACCCTAAATGTGGGTTTTTCTTACAACTTGACAGGAAACCAGATACAGGGGATTACTGGAAGCCATCAATTCTATGCCAGGGTTTTAGATGGGCAAAGCGGGTGGAGTCGCACGATCCCAATGAGCCAAGTGTTGGCCTTCAACAGGACATCCTTCTTCAATACGAGCACGCTGGATCTGTGTCAGGTAGAGGCGCTGGTTGCAACCCTGGAACAGGAAACAGGCTTACGGTCTAGCACGTATACGATGGAAGTCGTCTCAGCAGTAACGATTATGGGTAATGTTATGGGCGAAATCGTCAGCGACTCATTTGCTCCAGTCCTGACCTTCAAATTTGACCAAACGCATTTTTATCTCGATTCGCATAATACGAACGAGGACATATTTACCGCTTCAAAACCTACCATGAGCAGCGCGACGACCTCACAGGCAAATATTCTCCCTTTGTTCGGCCTGAAACCAACGGTTCAAACCGCCCGTATTGCTGCGATCGTTGGAGTGATATTATCTTTGATTGGACTGCTAATCCTCGGTCTGTATGCTTATTTTGCAGTGCAACAGGACCAGGAGGCGCTCATCCGCTTGAAATATGGCTCTTTGCTAGTGGATGTGTACGAGGGCGCTTATGAAACTGCTCTACCCATCATCGATGTAACCTCCATCGATAATCTCGCAAAATTGGCAGAACGGCACAGTACGGTGATCCTGCATATTACCCGAGATTTTCTGCAAGATTATCTCGTTCAGGGAAGTAACGCCACCTACCGCTACAGTGCTGGCGCAGGGGAAAACAGAATAGCTCTCCAAACATCGGTTTTGTCAGAAACGCATCAGGTTGTATTGAATACCAATCAATCACCGTATAGTGACAGCCGGCAACCAAATCAAGACCCTGGATACTGGGGCGCAGGCCAATCGTATTATGAACTCGAGGACACTCAACCCACCATAGCAACTCAACGGAGTAACCGTGCTAGCCTTTACAGGGATGACCTGGTATATAACGAACTGGATCAAACGATGTTCTTAGGGAAAATAAAGTATTGAAATCGCCCACGCTGTTACAACTTTTTGGTTTTGGTCTGGTCATGCTGATCCTGATCAGTGCGCTGACTGCATTCTCAGCTGGCATCGCGGTACCAGAGTCCAGCGCTGGGACACACTCTGCCTCGATTTCAGTGAATAGCATCAAACCCAGCGCCTGTGCAGGAATGAACTTGACAAGCATTGTCAGCGGGGCCGGGAATATAACCGGTACTTCAGGAAACGATCTGATCTTGGGAAGTTCTGGCGCAGATGTTATCGACGGTCTCGGCGGTGACGATTGTATCCTGGGCGGTGGCGGCGACGATGTGATTGATGGAAACAGTGGAACAGACATCTGTCTTGGCGGCCCCGGGGCAGATAGCTTCACAACCTGTGAAGGCGAATTCCAGTAGAATTCAAACTGTTATTAAAAAATTGAGTGGTTATTCAATACTATTCTGCAAGTATATTGAAAGGGACTAACGGGACAAAAGAGATTAAGCTAGTATTTAGATAAAAAAACTCGATAATGGCAAACCCGTTGAAAGACGGGGACGCAAAGCTATGGGTCTACGAACTGTAATCGTCAGTTTATGATTGCCAGGCCGCCGAAAGTCATAATTGCAGATGTGTATTTGTTTATCATGTGGAACACATCCTGACCTGAGAATGATCTCAGCGACTATCAATGCGGACTTTGGCCTGGTGCTATCAAGTCCGCAATTTTTATCTCTTCTCAACGCTGCGAATATCATAGATGCACTATATAAG
>JBAVJG010000657.1:0-12780 GCA_049687655.1 Anaerolineales bacterium
TGTTGGCTCAAAACCGTGTGTGCAACATCACGAACACAGCAGGGCTGACTTTCTTATACCATAAACCAAATGGGGTGTGTAGGGAAAAATTAACCACAGACTTGAAAGTATGGTTTACAAATCTGACTTTTTAAGGGAGTCGTATACTTCAGAAAATCATGCTTGTTTTTGTCCGATTTATATGCTACTCTTTTCATAAGCTACCAGTTATTTTTGAAAGGAGATATCTATGCCATTCGTGAAAGGTATCGATGTATCTGTTTATGACCCTGTTATTAACTGGGCAAAAGTACGTTCACAAGGCTATCGTTTTGCTTACATCCGCGCCTCGTACGGTGTCGAGAATAACCGGACCGTAATGGACACCATGTTCCCGTCTCATTGGGCGGGTTCCAAGGCAGCTGGGATGTTGCGTGGTCCCTATCACTATCTTCGTGCAGCTCAGGACGGTACCAAGCAGGCCATCGAGTTTCTCAAGATTGTCAAGCTGGAGAAAGGTGACCTGCCTCCCGCACTTGATCTGGAGGAGGTTTTCAATCAGAACGCGTCCAATAAACAGTTCATGACGAATGCCGAAGCGTTTTTGAAGAAAGTCAAGGCGGAGACGGGGATCACGCCAATGGTCTACTCGCGCACATCTTTCCTGAAGGAAAAAGTTTCACAGCCAAATGGAAAGCCCCCAGCCTGGGCTTCTAATTATCGCATGTGGGTTGCCCATTGGACATATGCCTTTGGTGAAACGATCAAGCCTGACGAAGAGCCCGGTTGGGCCCCCTATACGTTCTGGCAGTATTCGGGTGAGCGCGACGCGTTGGACGGTATCACCAATGAACAGGGTGGGCTGGTCAAGGTAGATTTCGATGTTTTTCGTGGCACGCTCGAAGAGTTGTTCCAACTTGCTAATGCAACGCCTCCCGCTTCGCAAACGTACACGGTTCAAGCTGGTGACACGTTGGAGAACATCGCGAATCAATTCAACCTGAGTCTGGCAGAACTGGTTCATGCGAACCCACAGCTTTTAACAGCTGGGATAAAGATGACGATTCCTGCTCCCCCAGGAGCTGGCTCCGCCGGGGAAACGGCTGGTGGTGACACCACGACGGATACTGGAACGACAACCGGCGGCGCCTCAACGGGTACTAGCACAACAAGCCAAGTTACATACACGGTCAAAGCTGGCGATACGCTTTCCGCCATCGCTTTGAAATTCGGCACAACAGTCAAAGCCATCGCAGATCTCAACCACATCCCTGACCCGAACTTGATCTCTGTTGGGCAGGTGTTGAATATCCCATAGACAAATAAATCGGCCAGCAGATCATCTGCTGGCCGAAGACTTTAACTACGGATATACTCGCTTGATCGTCCTCGGGAACGGGATCGCCTCGCGGATGTGCTCGATGCCGCAGAGCCACGAGACCACGCGTTCTATGCCCATACCAAAACCGGAATGGGTAACGGAGCCATAGCGCCGCAGTTCCAGGTACCACTTGAAGGCCTCCTCCGGCAGGTTGTGGTCGTGGATGCGTTGTAGCAGCAGGTCGGGATCCGAGATGCGCTCCGAGCCGCCGCAGATTTCGCCATAGCCCTCGGGGGCCAGCAAATCAACGCTCTTGCACACTTCCGGCCGGTCGGGCCAGGGCTCCATATAGAAGGCTTTCACTTCCGTAGGATAGCCATAGACAAAAACCGGCTGGTCGAAGCGGGCAGTCAGTTCGGTTTCGTGGGGCGAGCCGAAGTCCATACCCCATTCGAAGGCCAGCAACTCCTTCTTTTCCGGGTCGGTTTCCTGCTCGCGGATCTCCTCCAGCATCTTAGCGGCATCATCGTATGAGATGCGTGGGAAGGGGGCTTTGATCTTTTCCAGTTTTTCAATATCGCGTCCCAATGACTCTAATTCGTCTCTACGTTCTTTCAGCACTCGCCGGACGATGTGACTGACGAACTGTTCCTCGATTTCCATCAGCCCGTCCAGGTCGGTGAAAGCCGCCTCGGGTTCGACCATCCAGAACTCGGTCAGGTGGCGGCGCGTCTTGGATTTTTCAGCGCGGAAGGTCGGCCCAAAACAGTAGACTTTACCAAAGGCGAAGATGTTGGCTTCATTATAGAGTTGGCCGGTCTGCGCCAGGTAGGCCTTGCCCTCATCGAAATATTCGGTCTCAAATAACGTGGTAGTGCCTTCGGCGGCAGCGGGAGTCAGGATAGGTGTATCCAGCGCGATGAAGCCATTGGTGTCCAGCCACTCGCGGACAGCCGCCATGACCGTTGCTCGGATGCGTAGAATTGCCCATTGGCTGGGCATGCGGATCCAGAAGTGACGGTTATCGAGCGCAAAGTCCACACCGTGTTCTTTGAGCGCCATGGGATAATCTTCGCCCGCTTCCTGCACGATCTCGACCTGCTTTACGCCGATCTCATATCCGCCGGGGACGCCGGGGGCGCGCCCATCCGCGCGGACTGGCCCGGTGATGATCACCGACGATTCTTGCGGGATGTGGGCAAGCCGGTCGAAGGTTTCCTCGTCCAGGTCGCCTTTGAAGGCCACGCATTGCACGAATCCGCTGCCGTCACGCACCAGCAAGAATACCAGCTTGCCTTTATCGGTGCGGTTGTAGACCCAGCCTTGCACAGTCACTTCCTGGCCGTCATATTTGGCAATATCGCTTACGCTGATAATTTCTGGCATCTTCATACTCCCATTTCAAGTGTCATTGCGAGGAGCCCGCAACGCGGATGACATGGCAATCTCCTCGCTGTGAGAAATAAAACGTTACTGGTTACATGAGATTGCCACGCCGCCTTTGGCGGCTTGCAATGACAATATCATTCCGCTATTTTAATATGTAAATCCTTCAACTGCCCTTCCTCTACAAAGGAAGGCGCTTCGGCCATCACATCCTTGGCGGCCTGGTTCTTCGGGAAGGCGATCACCTCGCGGATGTTCGGCTCGTCCGCCAACAGCATCACGATGCGGTCGATGCCGGGCGCGATACCGCCGTGCGGGGGCGTGCCGTATTCGAAGGCCTCCAGCATGTGACCGAAACGTTCCTGGGCCACGCCCGGGTCGAGGCCGATCAGTTCGAAAACTTTCTCTTGCAGCTCGCGGTTATGGATTCGGATCGAGCCGCCGCCGACCTCATAATTGTTCAGCACCAGATCATACTGCGTGCCGCGCGCTTTGCCGGGTTCTTTATCCAGCAAGGGGATATCTTCCGTTATCGGTGCAGTGAACAGGTGATGGCTAGGATCCCAACGCTCTTCCTCCTCGTTATACATTACGAACGGGAAGTCGATCACCCAGCAGAAAGCCAGGACATCCTTGTCGCGCAGGTTGAGGCGATCAGCGAGCAGAACGCGCAGACGTCCCAGCGTTTCAAATCCGACCGCCGGTTTATCGGCCACGAACAATAACAGGTCGCCGGCCTCCGCCTCCATCCTCTCCAGAAGGGCCTGCTTCCGTTCATCGGACAGGAACTTGGCAAATGAAGACCTCGTTTCCCCTTCGCTGGTCAGAGCGATGTAGGCCAGCCCCTTGGCACCCAGATCCTGGACAAAGGCGGTCAGTTCGTCGATCTGCTTGCGCGTGTAGTCGCCCAACCCTTTGGCGTTGATCCCGCGGACATGCCCCCCCGCCTCGACAATGCTCTCGAACACGCCGAAGCCGGAACCCGCTGCCAAATCGGTGGCATCTACCAGTTCCAGTCCGAAGCGGATGTCGGGGTTGTCCTTCCCGTAGCGCTCCATCGCTTCCTGATACGTCAGGCGCGGCCAGGGCGTCTGGAGCAGTCGCTTGTGCGGCACCACTTCAGCGACCATTTTGGTGAACATCTCTTCGATCAACGCCATCACGTCTTCGCGCTCCACAAAGGACATCTCCAGGTCGAGTTGTGTGAACTCGGGTTGACGGTCGCCGCGTTGGTCTTCATCGCGGAAGCAGCGCGCGATCTGGAAGTAGCGCTCGACGCCGGCCACCATCAGCATCTGCTTGAGCTGCTGCGGGGACTGGGGCAGGGCGTAGAATTGACCGGGATGCACGCGCGAGGGTACCAGATAATCCCGCGCGCCCTCAGGCGTGGTTTTGAACAGGATGGGGGTTTCGATTTCGAGGAAGCCCTTGTCGTCGAGATAGTTGCGGATGAACTTGACTACCTTGTGACGCAGTTCAAGGTTAGAACGCATCTTCTCGCGGCGCAGGTCTAGATAGCGGTACTTGAGCCGCATGTGTTCTTCCGGTAGTTTATTTTCGTCGGTTAGCACGAACGGCAGGGCCTTGGCTGCATTCAGCGCCTTGACGTCCGTGGCGATGACTTCGATTTCGCCTGTCGCCATCTTGGGATTGACCATGCCTTCCGGTCGCTTCTGGACGGCGCCCGTGATTTGCAACACCCACTCAGAGCGCACGTTGGCCACCAGGTCGAGGGTTTCTTGTGGAAGATCAGGATTAATAACGACTTGAACAAGTCCAAAGCGGTCACGCAAGTCAAAGAAGACCACCCCTCCGTGATCGCGGCGACGATGTACCCAGCCCGCCAGCATAACCGCCTGACCGGCGTGGGAGACTCTCAGTTCGCCACAGGTATGCGTTTTATACATTCCGCACCTCCATTGATATTGTCATTGCGAGCGAGTGAAACGAGAATGGCAATCTCGACTTACCAAACAGCGTTTCATTATTTTCAGAGATGAGATTGCCACGTCACCCTTCGGGCTCCTCGCAATGACACTTGCAATATACAAAATAAATCGCCCTCCGCTATTGCGTTGGGCGATTTGTTTTCAGAACTTCTTTTGTTAACCAACGAAGCTTCGCCCAACGGGTGGTTGGCGATTAGTATCGTTATTATTATTGTTGGCGAAGCAGGTATTGTATTTCATGAGTTGGCGTATTATAGCATAATCTCGCGGATCATTTTTGGATAGCATCGCTGGCATCGTCCAACTTAGTGACTTCTTCTTCCGTTAACTTCCAACCCAATGCGCCCGCATTTTCTTCGGCCTGCTCGGCGTTCTTCGCGCCGGGGATGGGCAGCGTGCCTTTGCAGATGCACCAGTTTAACGCTATCTGTGCCTTGGACTTGCCGCCATGCTCCTGACCTATCTCAGTCATCAGTTTTAGCAGCGGACCTATTTTGGGGAGCAGGTCTCCATAGCGCCGCCCGCGTAGGCCTGGCGGTGGGTTTTCGGGGGAGTATTTTCCTGTCAGCAAACCCTTCTCAATAGGACTGTAAGCGATCAGGCGTACCCCCAACTCACTACAACGTGCCAACAATCCATCCTTTTCTACGCCTCGATTGAGTAAACTATACATCACCTGGTTAGATGCTAGTGGAACCTCCTTACGCGCCAGCGCGGAATAGGCCCGCATCATTTGAGTCTGGTTATAGTTTGAAACACCAACAGTACGTGTCAGTCCCTCCTTCACAGCTTCAGCCAGGGCTTCCATTAAGGAGTCAAGCGGGAGGAGAGAATACGGCTGGTGGATCTGGTACAGGTCGACGGCCTCGACTCCGATGCGCTCCAGGCTGCCTTTTAAGGCACGGATCACAGCTTTCTTTGTAAATCTCCAGGGGAAGGGGAAGTATTTCGTAGCGACTAAAACGGGTTGCTCGGTCTCCTTCAGAAATTGCCCGAGCATGCGTTCGGAACGCCCATTGCCGTAGACTTCAGCAGTGTCGACGAAACGGATGCCAGCTTCCAGAGAGACCTCAAATGCCGCGCGGCAATCTTCATCTCCATATTTTTGCCCAAATTGCCAGATCAGCCGGTCTCCCCATTGCCAGGCCCCCAATCCGAATTCGACTGCGTGTAAGAAACGCGTTTCGTTGCTGATTGTGTCATTCATAAGGCGGCCCCTCCGAGCCCAAATTGTGCCGATTTTATCAGATAAATAGGCAAAACCCACGCAGGTTTGCTATTTTGCCCAAGTGGCATTACAATCAGGGCTCGAATTCTTATTTGGAACTGATGGAACGCGAGTATCCCACTATGGAGGGGTCTTGGCGCTCCCTGAGTTCCAGGGAGGTTCCCGTGTCAACACAATTGGATTCACATGCGGAGACCGTATCCGCTGCTGACCTGGCCGAACGACTGGGCCTGCGCTTTACCAACCTGCACTTGCTGGTGCGTGCCCTGACGCATCGTTCTTATGTGAACGAAAACCCCGGCGCGGTTGAAGACAATGAACGGCTGGAATTCCTAGGGGATGCTGTACTGGACTTTGTCGTCGGGGCCTGGGTGTACAACCATTTCCCTGAGATGCAGGAGGGCAACCTGACGCGCATGCGTTCCGCGCTTGTCCGTACGGACACCTTAGCCAAGTTCGCGCGTCGGGTGGACCTTGGGCCTGCCCTCCGTTTGGGACGCGGCGAACTGGCCTCAGGCGGTCGTGAGCGCGATAACTTGTTGTGCGCTACCTTCGAAGCCGTTATCGGGGCCATGTACCTGGACGCCGGTATCCCGACCGTAGAGGTGTTCGTCGAGCCATTGCTCACGCAGGCCAGTGAAAAGGTGGCAAGCCACGTAGAACGCTATGATCCCAAGAGCACCTTGCAGGAATGGGCGCAGTCCAATAAGTTGGGTACACCGAAATATTCGACGGTTGAAGCCAGTGGGCCTGACCATGCTCGTGTCTTCACGGTGGAAGTCCATATCAATGGCAAAGTGTTCGGTAGCGGTGAAGGTACCAGCAAGCAGGTTGCGGCGCAGATGGCCGCCCATGCAGCCCTGGAATCCCTTGGTTTACTCTAAATATAATCTAACAATCAACCTCGATGCCTCTTCGTCTTAAATCTCTCGAATTACACGGATATAAAACCTTCGCCTCGCGCACGACCTTTGAATTTGCCGGGGGGATCACTGCTATTGTCGGCCCAAACGGTTCCGGCAAGTCGAACATTGCGGATGCCCTGCGCTGGGTGCTGGGGGAACAGTCATACGGATTGTTGCGTGCCAAGAGGACCGAAGATATGATCTTCGCCGGTTCGGAAGGCCGCACGCGCGCGGGGATGGCATCTGCTTCCATCCTGTTCGATAACAGTGAAGACTGGCTGCCGGTGGACTTCAGTGAAGTCTCCATGGGACGCCGCGCCTATCGCGATGGCCGCAACGATTACGTGCTGAACAATCAACGTGTCCGCCTGCGTGATATCAACGAGCTGCTGGCGCAGTCCGGTCTGAGCGAGCGCACCTACACCATCCTTGGACAGGGTCTGGTGGATGCTTCGCTGGCCTTGAAAGCCGATGAACGCCGCAAGTTATTCGAGGAAGCCGCCGGTGTGGGACTGTACCGTACCCGCCGTGAAGAGACCCTGCGTCGCCTGGAAACCACCCAGCGCAACCTGGAACGCGTGCTCGATATCATGTCCGAACTGGAACCACGCATCCGCACGCTGGGCAGACAATCCAAACGTGCACAGGAATACACGCGCTTACAGGAAGATTTGCATGTATTGTTGCGCGAATGGTATGGCTATCACTGGCACAAAGCCCAGAAAGAACTGGCCGAGAGCCGCGAGATCCAACGCCAACAGGAAGCCCGTCAGCGCGAGGCGCGAAAGGGCTATCAAAGTGTTCAAGAAGAATATTCGACTTTCCGTGAGCGCCTGCAGGGACTGCGCACGCAGCTGAACGGCTGGCATCGTGAACTTTCCGAACTGCACAGCCAGCGGGAATCCGTCAGCCGGGAACTGGCCGTATTGGACGAACGTCAGCGCTCGTTGACTGCCTCGCGCCAATCCCTGACCAGTGACCGTGACCGTGCGGTAGAAGAACAAACCCTGGCTCGTGAGCGCCTCAGCGAAGCCGAAAGCGAAGTTGCTCGCGTACAGACCGAGTTCGAAGAGGCCAACGAACGATTGAAAGCTGCGCAAGAGATACTGGAATCGCGTCAGGCGGATCGTTCCGGCGTCCGGGAAAAATTACAAGCTGCTCAGGCGCTAATAAATTCGCTGAACTCACGTCGGGCCGAAACGCAGGCGCGCCTGGACGAACTTGGTTCGCGCCGGGCTGCTCAGTCAGAGCGTTTTGAGTCCACAAAGGGCATCATCAAGGAAGCTGACGATGAAGTTGTCCTTGCCGAGGGGGAGCACCGTACGGCTCAATCGGCCCTGCAAAAAGCCGAGAAATCTGTTAAAGAAGCTGAAGCCAATCTGAAGAAGCACGAGGGTGAGGTCGCTCGCCTGGAGGGTGAGAAACGCGAGAAGACAGAAGAGATTGCCGCTCGCAAAGCTGACCAATCGCGCCTGGCCGCACAACTCGAAGTGCTGGAGCAGGCCGAGGGTTCGCTGCAGGGTTATGCCGAAGGCGCGCGTTTCCTGTTAGATGCCGCCCGTCAGTCGAAATTGGCTGGCACGCGCGGTGCCTTAAGCGCTTCCCTGGAGGTGCCCGCTGAACTCGAAACGGCAGTGGCTGCCGCGCTGGGCGAGCACCTGGATGCGGTGCTGCTTGCCGATGGAAAACTCGACGAGGCCCTGAACATGCTCGAATCCGATGAGGCTGGCCGTGCTGCGTTGCTCCCGTTGGATGGGCTGGCGAAAGCTTCAAAGCTCAAAACGCCTGCGGACGGTGATTGTCTGGGGGTGGCTGCTGAACTGGTACAGGTTCCCTCTGAATTGAAAGCCGCCGTCGACGTCTTGCTGGGACAGGTGCTGGTCGCCCGTGACCGCGCCAGCGCTCGCCGCCTGATTGCCGGGCAGCCAGGATTTGTAAAAGTAGTGACTTTGCGCGGCGAAGTATTTCGTGGTGACGGGCTAGTGCTGGCCGGTAAATCGTCACGCGGTTCGACTCTGAGCAGACCGCGCCAGCGCCGCGAGTTGGGAGAATCATTGTCGTCTCTCAGTGGACGGATAGAGTCGCTTGAATCAGCGCTTCAAAGCCTGACCTCGAATCTGCTTGCCGCGCAGGAAGCCTCGTCCGCTGCCGAAGCGACCCTGCAGCAGGCGCGTGCGAGGTTCGTGCGTGCCCAGTCCATGGAACGAGACGCAGCTGTCGGATTGGACTCAGCGAAACGTCAGCTTGAGTGGGGTAAAAAGCAGCTCGAAGCGTTGCAGGCTGAAATATCGGGCGCTGAAGCGGAGTTGACCGAGCTGACCGAAACACAATCGAATATCGAGACTGAATCCGCGCAAGCCCAGGAGAATGTCCGCATCCTGTCCCAACAAATATCCGCGATATCGTTAGACGAAGCGCAGGAGCAGGTTTCCTACTGGACAACGCGCGCGGCAGTGGCCGGACAGTCGCTTGAGGATGTCAAGCAGCGCCGGAATGAACGGGCTACGGCCTTGTCCCGCCTGGGAGAACAACAGAGCGATTTTGCGGGGAGGTTGGAAGAAATCAAGACTCAATTGTCGCAATTGGATTTGGATCGCAAGTCCTTGCACGAGCGCGAAGGTACGCTGAACACGGAAATTGCCACATTGCGCGAAAAGATCGATCCGTCAGAAAAAGACCTGGCGACTGCAGAGGCGCAGGAGCGCGAATTGCAGCAGCAGGAAGGCAACGCCCAGCGAGGGATGACTTCGGCCGACCGCCAGTATAACCAGGTGCAGGTGGACGTCATCCGCAAGCAGGAGGCGCTTGATTCGCTCAGAAACCGCATCCAGGATGATTTCGGTCTGGTGATGTTCGAGTATGAGGATGACGTCGATGGCCCGGTTCCCCTACCGTTAGATGGGATGGTGCAGCAGTTGCCAGAGGTGGATGAGGTCGCCCCCGAACTGGAAGAACAGATGAAACGCCAGCGCGCGCAACTTCGCCGCATGGGACCCATTAATCCCGAAGCGCACGCCGAATTCAAAAAGGAAAGCGAACGCTACGAATTCATGAAAACGCAGGTAGAGGACCTGCACAAAGCCGAGAACGACCTGCGTCAGGTGATTGCCGAGTTGGACGAATTGACCAAACAGGAGTTCGGTAAAACTTTCGAAGCGGTGGATAAGGAATTCCGACAGGTGTTCGTGCGTCTGTTCGGCGGCGGTTCGGCGCGGTTGGCTTTGACCAACCCCGAGGACCTGGTCAATACCGGTATCGAGATCGAAGCGCGTTTGCCCGGTCGCCGCGAGCAGGGACTGGCCTTGCTCTCCGGCGGCGAGCGCAGCCTGACGGCCATCGCGCTGGTATTTGCGCTTTTGCGTGTTTCGCCCACGCCGGTGTGTGTGATGGACGAGGTAGACGCCATGCTGGACGAAGCCAACGTCGGGCGCTTCCGTGACCTGTTGCAGGAACTGAGCCAGGACACGCAGTTCATCATCATCACCCACAACCGCAACACGGTCCAGGCCGCGGACGTGATCTACGGGGTAACAATGGGCCGCGACTCGGCCAGCCAGATTATCAGCTTGCGCTTGGATCAGGTCACGGATGAGTTTATTGGACGGACGTAGATAGAGCTCCACCTATAAAAACAGGACTTACGCAAAATACGGAGGAAGCCCCAAAATAAAGGGGCGTGCGTCGCACGCCCCCTTATTTTGGGTATCTTTTCGCAATGTGCGTAAGTCCTAAAAAATAGAAACCTGACAGGTTGCTGATGAACTGTCAGGTTTTTGTTTTAGCTTCCAACCCTGTTTGGTGTATCTGTGTCAGTGGTTATTTCGATTTCCTTCTCTCTCGGCCAGTCTAGATTGTCAGACTCACTATACAATTTTTAGTTTCTATTTTCATGTATCAAAAATCATAATAAAAGCGCCCCGGAGCGCATTTCGCTCCGGGGCTCGACACCGCTGCCCTCAACGGTGGGGAGTTGTTATTTGCTTCTCAGATAAGCGTCTATCGCTCTGGCGGCTTTTCGGCCACCGCGCATGGCGGTCACGACCAGGTCGGGGCCGGTCACACAGTCACCGGCGGAGAAGACGCCTTCACGGCTGGTTGCACCTGTTTCGGGGTTAATGGTCTTGATCAAGCCCCAATTATGGGTTTCCAGGTCAGGTGTGGTCTTGCCCAGAATGGGGTCCGGCCAGTAACCCAGGGCCAGAATGGCCGTGTCGCAAGCCACACTGAAGTTGGAGTTTTCCACGGGCACCGGTCTACGGCGGCCTTTTTCATCAGGTTCGCCCAGTCTCATCTCGATACATTCTACGGCGGCCAAGTGTCCGTCTTCGCCAGCGATGAATTTCACTGGCTGGGTCAGGAAGCGATATTTCGCGCCTTCGTCCCTGGCCATCTTGCGATCTTTCTTGCCGCCAGGCATTTCGTTTTCGGTACGGCGGTACAGGCAGGTTACTTCTTCGGAGCCCAAACGCAAAGCCGTTCGCAGACAGTCGGAAGCGGTATCGCCGCCGCCGATGACTACCACGCGATTACCGATTTCGAGTGGGTTCAGCATATCGGACGGGAGCATGCCAGGCTCCACATTGCCGCGGATCAGGAAATCTGTGGCTTCATAAACGCCGGGTAGATCGGTCCCGGGAGTGTCTTCCATTTTGGCGTCGATTTCCGAACCAACGCCGATAAAGGCCGCGTCGAATTTATCCTTTTCGAACAAGTCATCGAGGGTCTTGTTTTTGCCGATATAGGTGTTGGGGACGAATTTGACCCCGGCACGCTCGAATTCGCCCCATTTCTGGAACCAGACTTCTTTGGGGAGCTTGAAGTTGGGGATGCCGTACACCAGCAGACCACCGGGCGCAGGCTTGGACTCGAAGATGGTCACCTCGTGTCCTGCCTGGACAAGTTGGTCTGCGCAGCCCAAACCGGCAGGGCCGGCGCCAATGATGGCAACTTTCTTGCCGCTGGGCGTGCCGAGCGGGATGATGCGGCCTTCCGTGCGGCGCTTGTAGTCCACAGCAAAGACCTCAAGTTCGCCACACAGCACAGGCTCGTGATGCTTGTTGAGCACGCAGGAACCCTGGCACAAAGCCTCGTGCGGACAAACACGTCCGCAGATTTCGGGTAGTGAACTGGTTTGATGGTAAAGGTTGGCTGCCTCGACAAATCTTCCCTGTTCGATCAGCCACATAGAGGAGGGAATGTCATTATTCACCGGGCAGGCCAACATACAGGGAGCCGGATCCGGGCAATGGATGCAG
The DNA here is from genome assembly GCA_049687655.1 of Anaerolineales bacterium. Lineage (GTDB taxonomy): Bacteria > Chloroflexota > Anaerolineae > Anaerolineales > Villigracilaceae > JAABUE01. Next base: position 12,024 of record JBAVJG010000657.1, read on the forward strand.
CGAGCAGCCTGCGCCATCGCTTGCTCGGGCGTGAATTCGATCACGACGCCGTCGAAATCACAGGTGCGGTCAATAGGGGTGCGTAAGTTGAGATCGGAAAAGGGTTTGTTGACACGTTCCTTACGATCAATGTCCAGAAACTCACTGGGTACAGCCTGCATACCAATCCTCCAAGAATTATTGCTAAACTAGATATTGTGATGATACCTAAACTTGTACTGTACAGGCAGGCTCGGATGTCATCAAAGTGGACGACAATTGTCACAATTTCAGATTTGTAAGATTCCCGTATAAAAGCCATGCGGTATTATATATTTTTAAGGTTAGTAAGGTAGAATTTTACGTTGGCGGAGAATATCTCTGCGGAGGTAACGTACATGATCGAATTCATCAAAAAACGAAAAAAAATCGTCATCCCGGTGACGGTGATTCTGATTGCCATTGTGTTGTTCCTGGCCTTCCGTCCCGCTGCGGGTGAACAAGCGAGTCAATTCCAGACTACAACCATTGAACGCGGGGATCTAACGGCGACAGTTGGGGCAACCGGCACTGTCCGTTCGCGGCAGACAGCTACATTAGTCTGGCAAACGACAGGTACGGTCGAAGATGTCAATGTCAAAACCGGCGATGAGGTAAAAGCTGGCGAAGTGCTGGCTTCCCTGTCCAAAACGTCCCTGGCGCAAAACATTATTATGGCCGAAGCGGAGTTGGTGTCCGCGCAGCAGGCTTTGGATGATGTGCTGAATTCTGATACCGC
>JBAVJG010000658.1:0-3976 GCA_049687655.1 Anaerolineales bacterium
TTTATATACTCCCGGCAGAAATATCTAGGATTTATTAAAATCCTTACAAACAACTAACAACGGGCTAACTCTGACAATTCTGTAAAGCAAAATTTGCCAAAAGTGTGGATAATAGAGCGCATCCCACCACAGCTAGGGAGGACAATTATGCGCCCACCCACATCACAGTCTCAATCAAAAAACCATTACCTCAACCGGATTATTGTTATTGGATTGTTCTCTGGAATTCTGATCACAACTTTGATCTGGTTGCGAGTCCCAAACCAAATCACTGCTCCTCTGTCCTGGTTCAGCCTCGGCTTGATCGGATTGGGGAGTTTTTTGTACCTTCGCCAACCAACCATATCTCGTCCACGTTGGGTAATGGTTCTGGCCGCGCTTGCAGCAGTATCCCTCGTTTTTCTTTTTCCTGAATTGTTCGGCCCGGCCTGTGGTGGCATACCACGTGCTTTTGCATCTTCCTCGCAGGGCAATTGTGCGGTCTGTACAGATTATGTCTGTGAATGGAGCAACAAGCTACACGACTGGCATTGCTTTTGCGATGAATGGGACAACTCTGGCTGTGTCCAAGATCAACCGCCGACCATTCAAGGTACACTCAGTTGCAGCCAATGGGGACAAAACGGTTGGTGTACCGGTTCCTTGTCCCTGAACTTGAGTGCCGTTGAACCGCAAGGACAGGATGTCATAATCTCGGGTGATGTAAACGGGACTGCTTTTGCCTGCCCATCCTCCACTGGGACTTCCACCTGTTCTATCCCCTTACCGCAAGGGAGCGGCACAGTAAACTACATTGCAACGTCAGCCACTGGACTGACAGCTTTAGATTTATCTTCGTACAAATTTGACAACGTACAACTCCAATTAGACGGCTGGCTGAATGGGACCGCTGGCAGCAATGGTTGGTTTATCTCCTCGGTGGACGTAAACGCTTCTGTCTCGGACCCTCAACCTGCTTCCGGTATGGCAGCGTTCGAATATAACCTGAACAGCGCGGGTTGGGAGAGTTATAAAGGCCCGCTAAATCTTTCAGATGGGGTACACAGTCTGAAACTGCGTGCGAGCGACATCGCTGGAAACACAGTCGAGACGAATCAGACAATCCAGATCGACACCCTTACCCCCACTCTGGACATATCTGTCGCAGGAACAGCCGGCACGAACGGTTGGTATGGGTCTAATTTGCAAATCAATGCTGCAGCGTCCGATTCGGGTTCAGGCGTAAGTGCCTTTGAATACGATCTGAATGGCACAGGCTGGACAACATATTCCGATCCACTTGATCTCTCTGACGGGACATATAGCCTGAGCCTGCGTGTGATCGACAATGCCGGAAACATGACTGAGGGAACGCAAACATTTCTGGTAGATACGCTTGCACCAACAATTGACCTGTCCGTGGTTGGAGCGGAAGGCTCGAATGGCTGGAACACCACTTCTGTGCATATCAACGCTGCGGCCAGCGATTCCGGTTCGGGGCTGTCCGTATTGGAAGTAAGCGTTGATAACGGCGACTTTGAGAACTATTCATCACCGTTGGTTTTCGACGATGGTTTGCATACCTATCAATTTCGAGCGTTCGACAATGCAGGGAATCTGGTCGAGACAACTTCCCAACAACTACAAGTAGATACCATCCCACCGGTCATAGACCTTCCCAAATCCTGGAGTCTGGGACAAGCTACAACCTTCAAGGTACAGGATGATGGTTCGGGGTTGGCCAATGTACGATTGGTGGTCGAAGATGAGGATGAGCGTTATCCCAAAGTAACTTGGATTGAGCAACTTAGTAGCTACAAGTTCAAAGGGGAAATTGACTGGAATGGACGCTTCAAGGATGGACAACTTGCCCCTCCAGGCGGTGAGTATTATGCTTGGGTCAAAGTGCGTGATGCTGCTGGCAACGAGAGCATGCAGGCAGGGCAGATTATTGTCCCCGTTGCGAGCATCGTAGAAGAATTACTCCTGTCATCCGAAGATCAAACCGATGGGCTGGTTTCCGGGACCGAGTCTTCCGGGACAATCGAAGAACAATCGGTTCCCCAGCCTCCCGTGTCCAGTAATGCGCCATCCTCAGCGTCAACAACAACCAATTCTCCACCGCCAATTAGTTTTGGCGGCGACAACAATGGTGCGGCACAACCCTCAGGCGCTCAAGCCGGAAGGACAAGTTTTAATGCAGGTGGTCTTAGCAACTTACCGGTCTCCTCAAGCAACCCATCGAGCGTTTTATGGGGCGCAACGGCAACAGCAGCTTTAGGTGCCTTCGTAGCCGAAGCTGCGCGCAAAAAAGAGGCACAAGAAGCAGCACGGCGTGCAGCCAACAGGGCCGTAAACCAGGCCCGCAAATTGAAAAATCAAGCTTATGTGTTCTCACAACAGTTGAAAAAGCAACAAGAGGCTATTAACCAGGCACTACAAAACAAGGTAGCATACGCCCGCGTGCTTGGACGTAAAGAAGTTGGCATCGAAAAAGAATTACGCTCCAACCTGACTAGAGCCCAAGCGGAACAAGAAGCTTTTGAGCGCACCAAACAAAAAGCGTACGATATTTATCGGGCTCAGGAAGTGGCTTCGCATAAGAAGATCGCTCCACCGAAAGAGGCAGAGAAGAAGTGGTGGGAGAAACCAATAGATTGGGTTGATCACCACCAAACGGAAGTTTCTATTGGTATAGGTGTAGCAGCCGGTTTGTTAACAACTATTCTAGTTCTAACGGCTGCAACTACAGCTGTAGTAACCCTACCAGTATTACTTCTTGCGGCTGGAGTTGCAGCTGTAGTTGCAGGAGCAAGCGTAACAATTGGTACAGGTCTTCTCAACAACTATTACGGGCGCGACCTTACAACCAATCTTTGGTCAAATCTTGGTGCGGCGACCACATCTGCGGCGATAACAACGGGACTGGGATTGTTTCTATTTGGCGGAGGTTTGACAAGTACATTAATCACAGTTGGAAATGGGGCAACTGCAGTTTGTGCGAACTATCAAACGCTCTGTAATTATGTAGAACCTGTGATGAGAGGCATCGATTTTCTTGAAGAAACAGGTTTGATGGTGAAAGGGACAATTCAAACCTGGAGAGGAGACAGTGTTGGTGCGCTTGAAACAATGCAGGAATTACAAATGGAATATATGGATGGGGGTATACCAGGGAACGCAATTGCTAGGGAGATTGGAGAGGAAGTAAGCGAGTGGACAACAAAGTATGGCGACGATGTAGTTGACCTTGTTAGATTATATGGGGACGATGCCGTTGATTTGATTAGGCTCCATAAGGGTGACGCAGTTAAATTAATAAGAAACTATGGTAAGGAGGGCATAGCACTATTAAAAGCTCACGGCGATGATGCAATTAACATTGTAATAAAAGTTGAGAGGCTTTCAGATGATGCATTTGAAAAAGCTTGGCAACAGGGTCCAGATGCGATGAAAGCTTTATCCTTTTGGGATGAAGAAGATTTAATAAAATACAGTGATGAATTGGTATCGCGTGCTCCTCAAGACGCAGTGGTATTAAAGGCTGCCTCTAAGTTAGCTGGGATGAAAAATATTGATAGTGACGAGGCCCAGGAATTAATAAAAATTATTGCAGAAAATTCGATTATTGGTGACGGAGACAGACTTATCTTGGGTAAGTGGGTTGAGGGATCATTAGATGCTGGGTTTATAGGTAAAGCCCGATCAGAGAATGCTTTATTTTATGGTACCAACCCCGGCTTACAAAAAATAATTGATTCAATGGATAATTTAAGTGGATCTGAAAAAGAGAAGTTGTTTTGGGCAGTGAATGAACAAGTTCTCCAGAAGAGTATTGATAGAAATTGGAAGATCGATTACTCTTTCAATGGGTTCGATGGTGATGAAATCGTTAATGAAATAGCGGCTATTGAAGCTATTGCGGGAGGCAAAAGTAGAGCTGATGTGGAAAAGTTTTTCAATGGCAAATTTCCGTTCCGCATGCGAGAGATAGAAT
>JBAVJG010000659.1:0-1960 GCA_049687655.1 Anaerolineales bacterium
CCATCCTGTTTGTAGACGAAGTCCATCGCTGGAACAAGGCCCAGCAGGATGCGCTGCTTCCCCACGTCGAAGCCGGGTTATTTACCCTGATCGGCGCGACCACCGAAAATCCCTACTTCGAAGTCATTGGCGCGCTCATCTCCCGCTCGCGTGTCTTCCAACTCAGATGGCTGAACCAGGACGAGACCGGCATCTTGCTGGACCGCGCCCTGGCGGACAAGGAACGCGGCTACGGGGACAAACGCATCAAACTGGACCCCGAAGCGCGCTCCCATTTCACCGACGTGGCCGGCGGTGACGCCCGCAATGCGTTAAACGCGCTCGAACTGGCGGTCGAATCCACACCCCCGGACAAAAAAAGAGTTATTCACATCACCTTGGACGTGGCCGAAGAGTCCATTCAACACCGGGCCGTGCTCTATGACAAGGAAGGCGACGCGCACTACGACACCATCTCAGCCTTCATCAAGTCCGTACGCGGCTCCGACCCGGATGCGGCGCTCTACTGGCTGGCCAAGATGCTTTATGCGGGTGAAGACCCGCGCTTCATCCTGCGCCGTCTAATCATTCTGGCGGGCGAAGACATAGGCCTGGCAGACCCGATGGGCCTGGTAGTAGCGGTTTCAGCCGCTCAAGCTTTTGATTACATAGGCCTGCCTGAAGGCGTCTACCCCATCGTGGAGGCGACCTTGTATCTCGCCACTGCGCCCAAATCCAACAGCGCCGGGGCATATTTCAAGGCCATGAAAAAATTGCAGGATGAAGGCCAGGTTTCAGTTCCCCGCCATCTCATGGACAACAACCGCGATGCGGAAGCGCTGGGTCACGGCAAAGATTACGTTTATCCGCACGAACACGAGGGACATTATACGCCGCAGCAATATCTCCCCAAACGACTACTGGGGACATACTTCTACCAACCCTCTGACGAAGGGTACGAAGCCCAGGTCACAGCTCGTTTGGAGATGTGGCGCGAGGCACAGCGAAAAGCGCTCGGTATCGAACGTCGCGAGGATGTACCGGAATTATCTCAAGAAGCCATAGATAATTTGAAAAGAAATATTAGATAACAATCATCAAACATTGGAATATCAATCTGCATGAAGAAATTCCTTGCCCCCATTAAGAATATCCAATTGACAGAGAAGAGCGTCCCCTGGATTCTGTTGACAGCATGCGTGCTCGCATTTGGGCTGCTAATCCCACAACTTGGTTACTTTCAAGATGACTGGAACTATGTCATCAATCATTACTTATTCGGCTCTGAAGGTATCATTGACTTTCTCAATTATGATGGACGCCCTGTCGCAAGTTGGGTGTATATCCTTGGATTCGCAGTCTTAGGATACAAACCTATCTTCTGGCATGTCGCTACACTTTTACTTAGATGGCTGACTGCGACGGTACTCTGGAACGTCCTGAGATTTATCTGGCCAGATAACAAATGGCAAAACCTGACCGCTGCGCTCCTTTTTGTGCTGTACCCATTTTTCACCTTGCAGCCTTTGGCAGTTGCCTATAGCCTGCACTGGGTTGGCTATCTACTCTTCACGTTTTCAATTTACCTGATGCTCCTAGCCCAGAAGAATCGATTTTGGCTGTATACATCCCTGGCTTTGCTCACTCAGGCGCTCCATCTTTTCACGCTCGAATTTTATTCAGGTATCGATCTGTTACGGCCCGTTTTCCTGTGGCTGGTACTTTCGAAAACCGATCTATCAACCCGTGAGAAGCTTGGAGCAACCCTGCGCAAGTGGGCTCCCTATCTTGTTGTTTTCATTTTGTTTTTCGTCTGGAGGGGATTCTTCTATCATTCCCCGGTAGCAGGACGTAATAATCCTCTCTTATTTGCGGCTCTTCTAACCGATCCAATATCTACCCTTACATCCATATTCAATAACGGTGTTCCAGACGTCACGCTCATTTTGATCTCCTCCTGGTACAGTCTTATCGAGCCTGG
>JBAVJG010000660.1:0-6053 GCA_049687655.1 Anaerolineales bacterium
GATGGGCGGGATGAATCCGTTTTCAGGCGGCGCAGGCACGCGGACAACTCGTCCGCGTAGCATGGTGGCCATGTTGACGTGTGTTGCCCAGGTCGGGTCGGGGATCATTACCTCGTCGCCGGGATTCAGTATAGATTGCATAGCAAGGTAATAGGCATGGATGCCGCCATGCGTGACCAGGATCTCGGTCTCGGGGTCGTAGATGAGGCCGTTGTCGCGACTCAGCCTGGAAGCAGCAGCAACACGCAGGTCCGGGGTGCCGCGGCTGGGACCATAGTGGGTCAATCCGTCTTGCATAGCTTTGAAGGCCACCTCCAGCACTGTTGACGGAGTCGCAAAGTCCGGGTCACCCACTTGTAACTGAATGACCCGGTTGCCGGCTGCCTTGTAAGCTAGGATGCGGTCGTTCATCGCAACGGTCGCAGATTGCCGGATTTGTTCGAATTGCTGGTTTAAATTCATAGAATCCGTGAAAGGTGTTGGTTACGCGCAGTTGAAATGTGTCATTGCGAGGAGCGTTCGTAGCGACGAAGCAAACTCATGTTAATGTGGAGATTGCCGCGTCGGTCTACAGCCTCCTCGCAAGGACAACATTAATTCAATCCGCCGAAACAGATGAGGATTGCGGCAAGTTGACCGGCACCTGGCTGTCGTTCACATAATCACACCAGCTCTCATAAGCCGGATTCTTGCCACGGATGGCATCGTGGAAGACCTTCTGGATCGAGCGCGTGACCGGGCCGGTCTTGCCTTCGCCGATCGTACGATAATCGATTTCAGCCAAGCCGATCACTTCGGCTGCCGTGCCGCACACGAAAACTTCGTCGGCCACGTAGAGCTGGTCGCGTGAAACCGATGTCTCGACCACTTCGTAGCCCATGTCAGTTGCAATCGTGATCATCGATTCACGAGTGATACCTTCCAGAATGTCGACCAACGGCGGGGTGACGATCTTGCCCTTGTGGACGACGAAAATGTTCTCACCGGTGCACTCGGCCACAAATCCCTGCGGGTTGAGCATAATGGCCTCGTCAAATCCCAGTCGCACCGACTCGGTCTTGGCAAGGATGCTGTTGGGATAGTTGCCCGCGATCTTGGCCTTGGTCATCATCACGTTGGGCTGGTGGCGGGTAAAGGATGAGATGTTAGCGCGAATGCCTTTTGCCAGCGCTTCTTCACCCAGGTAGTTGCCCCACTCCCAGACCGCGATTGCTACGCTGGCTTTGCCGCCGTCCACGTTCAGGTTCCAGCCGCCACCGGTAAGATACAACAACGGACGGATATAGCATTCGCTGAATTCATTCGCCCTGACAGTCAGGCGGATGGCATCTGCGATCTCTTCAGCCGTATAAGGCAGTTCGCGAAACCCCAAAACCTTGGCCGAATCGATGAGGCGCTTAGCATGTTCCTTCAAGCGGAAGACCGCCGGTCCCTTGTCGGTGTCGTACGAACGGATACCTTCAAAAACTGCCGCACCATAGTGCAACGCGGGGGTCAGGAAATGAATGGTGGCCTTCTCGAATTCAACCAACTTGCCATCCATCCAGACATATTTCGATTCCATTGGCATGTGATTTCTCCTTTCACAACCCTGCAATAATTTCATCCGCCATCTGGCGGGTATTCAACTTGCCACCCACATCCACTGTGCGGGCGCCTTCCGTAATAGCAACATCCACAGCCTCTTCGATAGAGGCAGCTTCGGCTTCCAACCCCAATGAGTGACGCAACAACATCGCAGACGACAGAATTGTGCCAACCGGATTGGCGATGCCCTGCCCGGCAATATCCGGGGCAGAGCCGTGGATCGGTTCATATAACCCCGCGGGACGGGGCTGGCCCGGACCTGCCTGCCCTAAACTGGCCGAGGGCAGCATCCCCATCGATCCCGCCAAAACCGAGGCTTCGTCTGTCAGAATGTCGCCGAACATGTTCTCGGTCACGACCACATCCATCCAGGCGGGACCGGTGATCAGCCGCATAGAGGCCGTGTCCACCAGCACATGCTCCAACTCCACATCGGGATGCTCCACCCCAACTTGGGTTGCAATTTGCCGCCACAACCGGGACGATTCAAGTACATTGGCCTTGTCCACCGAAGTGACTTTTTTCTTGCGGCCCTTCGCCAGCTTGAAAGCCAGTTCCAGCACACGCTTAACTTCGTAATCGTAGTATTCGAGCGTGTCCACAGCCCGCTCGCGGCCATCTTTGACATCCCGGCCCTTGGGCCAGCCAAAGTACAGACCACCGGTCAGTTCGCGCACGACCATAATGTCCACGCCCTGCAACTTCTCCGGTTTGAGCGGTGACCACTCGATCAGCGCCGGGTGCACTTTGACCGGGCGCAGGTTGGCGAACACGCCCAGTCCCTTGCGTAACGCCAGCAATCCGCGCTCCGGGCGGTCCCTGGCGTTGGGGTCGTCCCATTTCGGGCCGCCGACCGCGCCCAGCAGCACCGCATCCGCGGCCTGGCAATCGGCCAGGGTTTCGTCGGTGAGTGATGATCCATATTTATCGATTGAGCAACCGCCCATCAGCCGTTCGGTGAAGGTGAAACTGTGTCCATGTTTACTGGCGATCGTCTCCAGCACCCGCACGGCCTCGGCCACCACTTCGGGGCCGATGCCATCGCCGGGGAGGAGGGTGATGTTTGCTTGCATGAAATCTCCTGATACTCGCTGAGCGGAGGGCGTAGGCCGCAGTCGAAGCGCCTACCAACAATCTGCCCTTCGGCTGCGCTACGCTCCGCGCAAGGGGGTAATCTTTAGTGCGCCACCATCAGCCCATACTCAACCGCATCAGCCAATGCACGCCAACTGGCTTCGATGATGTTGCCGCTGGCACCTACTGTGCTCCAGCGTTTGGTGCCGTTATGGGTGTCGATCAATACACGGGTGATGGCTTCGGTGCCGTTTTCACCATCCAAAATACGGACCTTGTAATCCGCCAGATGGAAGTGTGCCAGTTGCGGATACGTGGGTTGCAGCGCTTTGCGCAAAGCGATATCCAGCGCGTTGACAGGGCCATTGCCTTCCGCCGCGGTATGCAGGATTTCGCCATCCACTCTGACTTTGACAGTTGCTTCGGCAAAGGTGCCGCGCCCGTCCCGGTGTTCAACATTGACGAAAAAATCCACCAGTTCGAAAGGTGGTTTGTAATGCATTTCCAGGCGTTTGAGCATCATTGCCACCGAGGCCTCAGCAGCTTCAAAAGCAAATCCGCGTGCTTCTAATTCTTTGATGTCATTCAATACAGGAAGGACTTCCTCGGCATCTAATTCTAAAAAGTTTTCTTCTGCCTTGCTAAGCAGGTTGCCGCGGCCCGATAAATCAGAGACAACCACGCGCATCTTGTTACCAACTGCCTCCGGCTTGATATGTTGGTATGACTGCGCCGAGCGCCGCATGGCCGCCACGTGCACGCCGCCCTTGTGCGCAAAAGCGGACTTGCCGACGAACGGCAAGTGCTCATCGGGCGTGACGTTGGCGACTTCCATCACAAAATGCGACAGGTCAGTTATGCGTGAGATATTTCCATTTGGCAAGCATTCGAATCCCATCTTGAGTTCCAGGTCAGCGATAATAGAGCACAGGTTAGCGTTACCGCAGCGTTCACCGACACCGTTGATGGTGCCCTGCACCTGGATAGCTCCTTCACGCACTCCTATCAACGAGTTGACCACCGCGCACTCGGAGTCGTTATGGGTGTGGATTCCGAACGGGTGCGCGAGGGCAGGCTTGAGGTCCCGGAGGATGCGTTCCATCTCCCAGGGCATTGTCCCGCCATTCGTATCGCACAGTACAACCGTCTCGGCACCGCCACGGACGGCTGCCTGCAACGTCTCCAATGCGTACGATGGATCGGCTTTGTACCCGTCGAAGAAATGCTCAGCGTCATAGATCACGCGGCGGCCTTGCTCACGCAAGTAGGCCACCGATTGCTCGATAATGCGCAGATTGTCTTCAGGCGTGGTGCGCAGGACTTCAGTGACATGCAACGTCCAGGTTTTGCCGAAAATCGTGCAGACTGGCGTATGCGAATCGAGCAGGGCCTGGATATTGGTATCGTCTTCAGGATTGCTCAGGGCACGGCAGGTGGCGCCAAAGGCCGTGACGAGCGAATTTTCGAATTCCATATCGCGAGCGCGTTCGAAAAATTCAGCGTCCTTTGGATTGGAACCCGGCCAGCCGCCCTCGATAAAAGCCACACCGATGGCATCCAGTCGCTTGGCGATGCGGATCTTGTCGATGCCAGAAAGGGTAAAGCCCTCGGATTGGGTGCCATCGCGCAAGGTGGTGTCGTAGATTTGGATATGGGTCATAAAAATTTCCTTATGTCATTGCGAGGCGGGGTTTTTCCGCCGTGGCAATCTCATGAAATAAAGTAAATGTTGGTTACTTGAGATTGCTTCGTCGCTTCGCTCCTCGCAATGACAGATCATCTTTGAGATTCGTAGGCCGCAATATCTTTTTCAAAACTCATAATGTAACCCAACTGGTCCACACCTTTGAGCAGACAGGTCTTGGAGAACGGATCGATTGGGAACGAGACTTCCTGCCCGCCTGGCAAAGCTGCAGTTTGTGCTTCCAGGTCGATGGTGATCTCAGCATTCGGGGCTTCCTCCGCCAGATCGAACAGAGACTGATGCGTTTCTTCGTCAACGATGATGGGCAGTAAACCGTTCTTAAGGGAATTATTGCGGAAGATATCTGCGAAGGAGGTGCTGATGACAGCGCGGAAGCCGTAGCCGGTCAGCGCCCAGGGGGCATGCTCGCGGCTCGAACCACACCCGAAATTGTCTCCAGCTAACAAAATTTTCGCGCCCTGATACCTGGGATCGTTAAGCACAAACTCCGGCTTGGGGCTGCCATCCGGGTTATAGCGCCAGTCGGAGAACAGGGCCTCGCCCATGCCGCTCTTGTCGGTCGCTTTCAGGTAGCGGGCCGGGATGATCTGGTCCGTATCGATGTTGTCAACGGGCAGCGGAACTATACGTGATGTAAGCGTTGTAAATTTAGCCATAATTAACTCAATATCCAATAATTAAACTTACTTGAAGGCACAAAAGACGCCAATGAAGGCATGCTTGTAGACACAATCTACCTGCGAAAAGCCGGCCTGTCCCAACCACTGGAGTTGGTCAGCCAGGGGCGCCTCGCGGTCATACTCCCTGCGCCGTCTGACACTGGCCTCGATCTGGTCCTCCGATGCACCGCTACGCCGGACTCGCTCCAGCCATTGATCCCAGTAATAAGTCTGCCAGAATTCAGTCGGGCCCCAGACCTGATCAATGTTGATGAACAGGCCACGATCATCCAGGAGGGAATGAATACGTGCAAACAATGCGCGTTTATCCTCGTCAGACAAATGATGAATAGAAAGACTTGAGATAACCAGATCGAACTTCTGGTCGGCAGAAATCTGCCGATAATCCTCGATCAGATAGGTAAACTGGTCTGTAAACGGTGCAAAACGTTGCCGGGCGATCTCCAGCATTTTGGGAGCCAGATCGCACAGAGTAAACATCGCTGTCGGATATTCTTCCAGAACATGCCAGGAGAAAAGCCCGGTACCTGCACCCAAATCTAGCGCGCGGATGGGGGCAGTCTTTTCAAAAGGGATTTGCTCCAGGGCCGCCGTAAAGATCCCGGCGTAGCTGGGGAGTGCTACCCGCATCCAGTCATCGTAATAGTCAACTGATGCATCGAAAGCCTGAGCAATCGTCTCTGCCATGCCGTCACTCATGCCATAACTGTGCGCGGATCTGTCACTGTGCCAGAGAGAGCAGTAGCAGCGGCGGTCAGCGGGGAGGCCAAGAAGGTGCGTCCGCCCTTGCCCTGGCGGCCTTCGAAATTGCGGTTGCTGGTGCTGACCGCATACTGGCCGGGCTCGAGCTGGTCGCCGTTCATCGCCAGGCACATCGAGCAACCGGCTTCGCGCCAGTCGGCGCCGGCTTCCTTGAAGATGCGGTCGAGTCCTTCGGCTTCGGCCTGCTTCTTGACTTGCTGCGAACCGGGCACAACCATGACGCGCACGTCGCTGGAAACCTTGCG
>JBAVJG010000661.1:0-5619 GCA_049687655.1 Anaerolineales bacterium
GCTTACGGGCTTGTAGCCGTCCAACGAAGAGGATGCTCGCACGGTCCACTGTCAATGGTCTACGGTCGGGCGGAGCTTCAGGTGCAGGAGAAACTGCATTGTGCGCTACAAAAATTTTCTCACGCGGGATTCCGTAATCGGCATACTCATCCGCGCCGCGTTGGCTATAAGCGATAAGAGCGTCGAAGCGCCGAAAGAAAGCCCCCCTCTTTCTCTCCCCCCATTTTTTCAGAAAATGGGAGGAACTGGAGGGGGGCGCGCCCAATCCCCATCCAATGACCGGCCGCCCGCGTGACTGCATCCATTTGACAGCCGATGGCGTCGACAGATAACGTGGGTTGGCTTCTGCGATCAGTACGTCAGGGTCCCAATTGGAGAGCCAGTCAAGGAACCCGCGCTGGTAACAGAAATAGAGTGGGCCTTGGAACAAGTGAATATTCCGGGCTGGGGCATAATTCGCGACTTGCAGTTCCCCCCTGACGATACTCTCTTCCGCGCGCGCCTGCCCCGCAAACAGACTCATATCGCCCTCACAGGCTGCAGCTAGCATCTCAAAAAACGGCACACGGTAAGAAGGAAGCACGCGCTGTTGCAATCCCAACCGACCGGGAAATTTCACTTCGTCACTCACTGTAAACTACCCACTGGTACTTTACTTATCACTTGATCCGACATGCGGCGCCTGCCAGGCCGGGGATTTGTGGCAATGTACGACCTTCCATTTGCCGTCGATCTTGACAATGACACGACTCTCGTTGTGGGAGGCCACACGCACGCCGTCAGGAAAAGCAGTGCTGATCAGCATGGTGTAGCTGGCAATGGCGGTATCGCCGTAACGCTGGATGTGCAGGTTAGCCAGGTCCAGCCGGGATTCGGCCTTCTGGCCCTGGTCTTCCGCGCCAAAGACAGAGCCGCGCTTGGCGTTGGCATTCATCATAAACTCATGAAAGGGCAGCCCATCCAGGCGATGCGGCGTGACCCACCACTCGTAGAGAGTCAGTTCCTCGGCGGTGGTTTCGTAGTAGCCATCCACGTCATTTTTTTGAATAGCTTGTAAGTGATTCAGCAGGAAAGCTTTGATTTCTTCGTCCATGGTTTCTCCTTTAGAAGCTACCGTTGGTTGAGTGACGGTAATTTTCCGTCGTATCGCCCGTCCTGCCGTCTCGCACTGGCGTGCTCACGGCGCGAACGGTGGTGTTCCGGGCCAGGGAAACCAACGAGAGCATTAGAAAGCTCAAATTTGTGGTTTCGATATGCCCTCCGCTGTCACTTCGGGCTACTCAACCCCTTTGAATATAAAACTGTCTGGTGGTTAGATATGTGTCCAATGATTAATCTCCCAACAAAAACTTCAAATAATCATCCACCATCTTATCCAACCCGAGAGCCTTTTCAGCCTGGGCACGCGCAGCCTTACGGAATCGCTCCTCCCCGAGCAATATTTCTGTTGAGGCTTCGGCCAGAGCCGGGATATCTGGCAGTTCCAGATTCCACAGATCGCTGCCATACGGAACCAGTCGTCCAGTGTCTCCCACCACGAGCTCATTCAACGCACCGGTATCGAATGCGGCGACCGGCAGTCCGCAGGCCAGCGCCTCGATGACCGCGTTCGGGCAGGCCGGATTTACGTCGGCTGAAAAGAGCAGGTGCGCGGAACGGTCGATTTCGGGGATCCGTTCGCGCTGGACGCCGCCCACCCAGATGATCGGGATTTTGCTGTGCTCCTGTACGCGTGCTCTATGCTCATCCGTAATCTTCCCCACCACCATCAATTCCATTGAAAAATCATGAACTTCTTGAAGGGTTTCTGCCAACTGGACAGCATTGTCCAGGCCCATGTCATACCCACCACCGAGTGAACCTTCCACCACCAACAAGCGATATTGTTCTGCTGGCCGCTGGTGCGGACCGTTAGGAGAATAAATATCCAGGTTCACGCCGTTGTGGATGACTGTGGACGAAACGCGCGTTGGCCCGTACCATTCTTCCCACCATTTTCTGGAAAACTCACTCTGGTACAAAACGTGCGTTGCAATTCTTTTTCGGATGAAAGACAAAATGAAGTTACCATACTCGGCGCGCAGGAAATGCCTGAGTCCTGTGTTTCGTTTGCGATGCACCCAGTTGATGCCGTCCAACCGTTGCACGATACGTACCCCGCGACTTCTGGCTTTCCATAACGGGAACAGGTGGCGGGTCCCACCAATGACCAGGATGGCATCGGGATCATCGTCAGGGTTGTGGGTCACATCGATCCCGCGTTTTCCCAACCCGTCTTCAAACTTCGCGCGGAAAGAAGCCATCCCGCCAGTACCTTCTACAGCCGGAATAATACAAATGCAGGTCATGCGAATATTATATCTCGCCCCCTGGCTCCATCACATTTTATAGTATATGACTTACGCAGCTTGGAAAAGGTTACCGAAGATAAGGGGGGCGTGCTGTGCACGCCCCTATTTCCAGCCCTCTCTCATTAAACTGCGTAACTCCTACGTAAATAGGATGGGGTTTTATGGTATCCTTACTCAACACCACCGACCGGAGCCTGTCCATGTACGTTGCGATCGAAGGGGTGATCGGCGTAGGCAAGACCACCCTGGCCCGACTGTTACAATCCCGTTTTGATGCCGAACTGCTGCTCGAAATTTTCGAGGAGAACCCGTTTCTCTCAGACTTCTACGGCGACAGAGCCCGGTATGCATTCCAGACCCAGATTTTTTTTCTATTGAGCCGCTACCGCCAACAACACAGTACCGTCCCAAAGCTCTTGTCCAAGGGTAAGAACTTACTGGCAGATTACACCTTTGCCAAAGATGCTCTGTTTGCAGGCATCAACCTGGAAGGCGATGAACTGGATATGTATCGCAAAGTCCACGAGGCGCTGGGAGAGAAAATTCCCAAGCCAGACATGATCGTCTACCTGCAAGCCAGTACTGACGTGCTCATGCAGCGCATCACCTACCGCGACCGCCCCTACGAGCGTCAGATGCAACGGGGATACATCGACGAGTTGAATCACGCCTACGAAGATTTCTTTTCCAAGCCATACGACAGTGTGCCGGTTCTGAAAATCGATACGAATCCGCTTAACATCATCCAGACCCCGGAACACCTGACACTGGTGGAGAACCGCATCAAACAACGCCTGGGTCTGTCTCCGTATCAACCGGATTTGCCGTTGCCCGAGGCCGGCGCTTCTTCGGGATCTCCGCGAAGCACCCCCCAGGAACGAGTATAGGGAGGAATTATGCGCGTTACCCGCGATTCGCTCATCCGTATTGCCAAAGAGACCGTCCAGGAACGTACCTACAACGACAAGAACATCATCGGCGCGTACCTGACCGGCTCCCTGCTGACCGAAGACCCTTTCCTGGGCGGCGTGACCGACATCGACCTGGTACTGGTTACAGCCAATACCCCGCCCATGTCACGTGAGATCGTCGGACTGACGCCGGATTTCCATCTGGACATTTCCTACCACGCCAAAGCTGAATATGACCCGCCGCGCGAACTGCGCGTTAATCCCTGGCTGGGGTACGAAATCTACGACCTGATGTCGCTGTATGACAAGCAGCATTTCTTCGAGTTCATACAGGCGGCTGTCCGCGCGGGGTTCGAGTTCCATGAACCGGCGCTGGTGTTGCAACGTTGCCGCAAACTGCTCGACCATGGCCGCAAGATCTGGTTCGACATTATGGATATTGGCGAGGATTCCGGGCCAAAGGATGTGGCCAAATATCTCAAGTCGCTATACCATGCTGTCAATGTCATCGCCGAGTTGAACGGGCCGCCGCTGCCGGAGCGTCGTCTGCTGCTGATGTTCCCGTCGCTGGCGGAGCAAGCTGAACGTCCGGGTTTGAGCGTAGGGCTGCTGGGGTTGCTGGGGGCCTCTGAGTTAGATGCCTCCACGCTGGAAGGCTGGCTGCCGGAGTGGGAGTCCAATTTCAAAGCCGCCTTCGAAACTGGTAAAGCCGACCCGCGCATCCATACGGCGCGGACGAATTATTACAAGAAATGTTTCGAGACCATGCTGGGCGGTGATGACCCGACCCTGATGCTGTGGCCGTTGTTCAATTCATGGACGCGTGCTATCGTGGCTCTACCTGAAAGTGAAATCGCTGGGTGGCAGGCGGCTCGCACCAAACTGGGTCTTTCCGGGCAGGGCTTCGTCGAACGTGTGGAAGGGCTCGATCATTACCTGGATGAAATCGACATCCTGCTGGAAGAAATTGCCACCGCCAACGGGTTGGAAACTTCAACGAGTTTTTAACCGACCTGACAGGCGCTGCACCGAGCTTATCGAAGTGTTTGGGCGATATGCCCAAACACAAGAAGGAGGGAGAAAACCTGTCAGAACTTCAGCATGGGAATAGGTTCAAAGGGCCACATCTGGGGGATAACGAAAGCAGGCCGGGGTTGTGTCTGATGCGCGAACTGTGGATAAGTCGTGCAAAACTGTGGATAAGTCGACTCAACTGTGGAGAATACGCTCACTTGTTCGAGTTTTAGAAGATTTCGGGAAAATTTCGCACCCCCATATCTGGGTTTGTATCATATCCTCTCCCTATATCTGGAAAGATAAAAAATAACCTATTTTTTGTCCTGAATCTATACAACCTTTCTCCACATGATCGGGTTGATATATTTATTGAGATGTCCCGCAGATGCGCATGTGGTTTTGTGTCCGCCCCCACATATGGGGTAAAAGGCCCGTTTCAATGTGCTTATCCACATTATCCACGCCCCCTACTATTACAACTGAATCTATAATATTTATAATATATATCGATTCTGCTTGAATCTAACTCACAAATCTTGTACAATTTTCAATAGAAACACTGCGCCCCTTCTTTGAACATAGCTGGGAGGCTACCATGGAGATGATCAAGGTTTCTGCAAACTCCCGTACATCGGCTGTTGCCGGGGCAATTGCGGGGGTTATCCGTGAGCACAACCGGGCGGACGTACAGGCGATTGGCGCCGGAGCTGTCAATCAGGCTGTCAAGGCGCTGGTGCTGGCAACCGGCTATCTCAGGAATGATGGCATTGAGGTCTGCTGCGTCCCCGAATTCGTGGACGTGGAGATCGAAGACAAGATTCGCACGGCCGTCAGGCTGGTGGTCGAGCCGCGCTAAGGCCGGTTGACTTCCACGTAGATAATTCCTGAAATCCGGGAGATTCCCGGGCGCGAATTGCGATTCCGTTGAGGTGAGTTGCTCTCAGCCTCAACGGTCTATTTTTAGGATACAATGCACGTATGCGACGAAGGAAATCACTCTTTCGCTGGTTGAGCGGCTGGCTGCTGCTGTCCATGCTGGGGGTGGGGATTCTGGGCGGGGCGGGCCTGTCTGTCCGCGCGGCGCCGAGGCAGCAGAGCGCGTTAGACATCGTGATCAATGAAGTAGCGTGGATGGGTACCCAATTTGATGCTAATGATGAATGGATAGAATTATACAACCCAAGTGGTAGTGATGTTGATTTGACAGGTTGGCAGTTGTTGTTTAAGTCAGACCCTGCAACAATAGTAACAACTGTCGACCTATCACCAAATGCTTTTCCGGGGAATATACTTCCAGCGGGGGAATATTTCTTGTTAGAACGTACAAATGATACAACAAC
>JBAVJG010000662.1:0-1814 GCA_049687655.1 Anaerolineales bacterium
AGCCTTCTTCGACTTTTTCGCCGTCCCGGAGGGGATCGCCGGGTACACTTGGGACTTCCCCACGCAGGTCAAGGGCCAGCCGATGCGCTGCTGGGGCATTTACGACACCAACATGCTGGCAAAGACAGCACGTCCGCCATTGAAAGAACCTCTGCGCGAGGAGATGGCCCGCCAGGGATTCGACCTGGACGAGTACGAGATCAAAGGGCATCCTATCCGCTGGTTCGACCCATCGAATAAGTTCTCCATCCCGCACGTGCTGTTGGTGGGAGATGCAGCAGGCGCGGACCCGCTCTTCGGTGAGGGCATCAGTATGGCGTTGGGATACGGGATGCTGGCGGCAGGGGAATTGGAAAGGGCTTTCGGTACAGGCGATTTCTCATTTAGCAGATACAGGCGCAGGCTGGCTCGAAGCGCACTCGGTCGCACGTTGTTCACACGCTGGCTCACCGCCAGTGTCATCTATCCCCTCAAGTGGCGCTGGTTCCAGATTCTGCTATGGAGAATTCTGAAACCGGCTGTCATTGCGGCTTCATGGATCTTTATTTTGAATTGGGGAAAGAGAATGCGGATTTAGTCAAATCACCCCGGCTTTTGCCGGGGTGATTTTTTCGTTGAGTCAAACTTTTTCAACCGGATACTGGATCTCGGTCACGGTTTTGGGGTCGGTCTGGCTGCCCGCTTTAGCCGGGTTGAGGTAGATCTCCCGTTCCGGGCCATTGACTCGATAGCCATTGTTTTCAATCCACTTGTGAATAGCCTGGTGTGCTTCACCGATACTGGTAAAAGGGCCGTGATGCACGATGCATGCCATCGTTTCCGCGCCGGGTAGTTCCTGCATCTTGACCCTGGAAGATTCCGGTAAATCCACATTGATAGGTTCACATACCATCGCATCAACTTCGGATTCTTTGTATTCTTCATCCAGATACAACGTGAAGCACGGAGCACTGGGCCGCACGCGGTGCATAGCCAGGTAACCTTCCAGCGCTTTCCATAGCCTTGCTTGCTGGCTGTAAGAGGGGATTGTATCCCGCACACAAGCGACCGTTATGGGATCCACCTGTTTGATTACTACATCATACTCAGACATTTTGTCCTCCAGTTCGATTTGTTTCAGGCGAGCTTTGATACGTTCCAGGCGTTCCTGTTCGTCTCTAACGCGTTGCTGCGCTTCGGACTGCCGCACACGCAACATGCCGTGCAATTGCTCCAGAGATACATCTTCTTCCAGCAGGTTCCCTATCTCTGCCAGGGAGAATCCCAGGTCTTTGAGCGCCAGGATGCGATTAAGGCGGGGTAACTGCTCGAAGGCATAGTAGCGGTAGCCTGTCCACTCATCCACATGGACGGGCTTGAGCAGGTCCATGTTGTCATAGTAACGCAGGGTCTTTATCGAAACACGACTGAGTTTTGAGAAAGTACCAATTTGAATCATTTTGAGGCCTCAACCTGAGTTACACCCTGAAGGGTATATGATACCCAGGTAGGTATACTATACAGCCTCCAGCAAGGGGAGAGTCAAGAGGTGGATTTGTTCTGTCCGCGAACGTTTTTTAGAAATCCCGGCGAGTTGAGTTCGCGTTCCAGCAGATAAGTGAAATAGCCGTGCATGAGAGTCTCGACTTCGTCTTGCACATCATACGTAGGGCGTGCTTGCTTTGATTCAGTGTAACTGCTGCGCTGAAAGTGACGCAGGTACTTGAGCGCATCCACAGAGATGCCGGTCAGGTTAGGCAGCCCCCGCCCGCAGCGCGGACAAATGACACCGCCCGATGAGAATGAGAAAAACTGGTCTTCGGCCTTGATCTCGC
>JBAVJG010000663.1:0-2610 GCA_049687655.1 Anaerolineales bacterium
TGTGATGGGTGAAAGGTTTAGCAGGATACTGATGGCTACCCCTGCCAACAGCATGAGCGAGTAGATGAACTGGGAGCGTTCCCGGTCCTGGAGCAAAACCGCTCCCAAAGCTGCAACTGTTGAAGTGATACCTGTTACCACCAATGCCAGGATGAGAATCCAGCCGGAATTTTGGATCGCGATCCCGTTCAATTTCAACAAAGCCAGCCAGGCAACACACTGCAAGATGGCCAGGATAACGGACGAAGCTATTTTTGCCCCAAGCATCCCATTGACCGTCAGAGGCGCAGATAAAAGTGTTTTCAGGGTGTTGTTTTCCATTTCTTCTGTGAGCGAGTCGATGGTCATACTGCCGGCTACAAAGGCTGGGAAAAACATCAGCATCGGCAGCAATACCGAGTAGACAAACTCAAAGGATGTGGATGGCTTCCCTTTCAAGTCCGTGTAACGCACCTCGATGCCCTTTTGCGCGCGCAGGAAATTCTCATATTGTTTTAGCGGTTCCTGTATCACCATACGGATCAAGGAACTGGCTGTATCCGAATCAGGCAGGTAAAGCTGGACCTCGGTGAGACCGTTTACATCCCGGGGTGTGTCGACGATGGCGTTGACCTGCCCTTGAAAAAACGCAGCCTCAGCCTCCGACAGTGAAGCGAATGAAATAACCGTCAAGCCGCGCGCAGCCATGAACGTTCCCAACTGGTTGTCATCCGTCACCCCGAACTTTATTGCCCTGCCGCCAAACTGCAGAATCGTATCCGGGTCATACAGTGAAAGCATTCCCAGCAGCAGCGCCGATGAGAAGGATGCGATAAACAGTTGGATCAAGATGGCAATCACAATCGTCCGGTCCCGGATGACCGAACTTATCTCCCTTTTGACCAGGCTCATGAATGGAGGAATCACATGCCACCTCGCAGAACATACACATTGTAGAAGAAATGTACCACCGTCCCAATTCCCAACGCCAGCCAATATGGGAAGCGCAACTTTGTCCTTAACAGGGTAACGATGGCTGTGAAAACGAAATGAGCCAACAGCGGGATGAACAGCAGCAACCCTGTGCCAAACAATGCGCCCGAGACCTGAGCCTGTGCCACCATGTTGATCGAAACTAGCAGCAGGAGCTTTTCCCCAACCAGAAAGCCCAGCGCCGAGAGAAACGACAAACCGAGAATATCGCGCGCCGATTTCACCGCGCTATGCTCCGCCAGCGCCAGGATCCCAACAGATTTGACAACCTCCTCTACCAAGGCAGAACCGACCAGTATCGCACCCAGGATCAAGCCAACCGGCAAATTGGTGGCGAACGCCAGGAAGACGATCTGTGTTATGTAAACGACCGGGATTACCAGCAGGCTCCAAAACGGCACCGACAAGTATGGCCTGGAATGTGCCATCATCAGATAGATGGCATCGCTGAACTTGCGCGAAATGGGCTTGTATCCCATCAGGAATTCCTCGTTCAGCAGCCGCATCCCTGAAAACATCGCAAACCCGAAAATGGCCGCCATTGGCAGTGATGGGAACAAATATTGCCGCCAGCCAAACGGTTCACTACGATACATCTTCACTGCCAGTGTCAGCGGCGAAATATATGACAGATCATTGACATTGGTGAACATGGCCGGGAACACCAGGTAGGCCGTGGTCAGCGTGGTCACCAGCATGGCAATAAAGGTCGTGTCCTTGTATGTACGGTAGAACAACGGCACCATCAGGTAAATCGCAAAGATGAACAGAGTAGTGGGCGCAAAGATGGCCAGCGCCAACGGCACATTCCCATCGGTCAATTTAGCGATCACAACCGTAGTGGATAGGGAAAAAATGGCGTACGGCAGCATCTTCCCCAGGATGATCTGGAAGGGCGTCACCGGCGCAGAGAGCAGGACCGTCAGGCGGCGGTTGATTTTCTCGTCCATAAAACTGCTCGTGAAAAAGATGCTGATGAACGTGATCGGCAGAATGTAGAGCAGCGCCACCAGCACCTGCGTGAACGGCGCGGGAGGCGGTGTCAGTGAGGGGATAATGACCTCTTCGGGCTCTGGTACCGGAACCTCACCGCTCGCGTCTCCCTGCCCCTGAGCCTGCGAGGCGTTGAGATAGTTGATCCCCACTCTGAGTGGAAACGCATCCCCCTCCGGATAGGCGTTACCGATGCGCGTTAATTCCTGCTCTTCCATATAAAGCTTGAGGGCTCGCACAGCGTACCGCGATTTATCGTCGGTGCGGGAAATCACATTCGCGCCTTCGATCAACACGTCAATGGTATGCTGCTCCAGGAGTCTTTCCCCCTCCTCCGGATTGACCGGCAGGACAGCAAACCGACTGTCCTGAATGGCAGGAACATCGCCGGAAACCCCAACACGATACAGTCCACTACCAAGTGCAACCGTATCCCGCAGAGCAAATGCGGACAGGCTTAGCAGGGCCAGCAATGCGAGAACGGCAATCGGGCTTGCGCCGCCGCTGAAACGTTTTCGCAATCGGGTTATTTCGCGCCAGGCGATGACAAGGATCTGTTTCATAGAAGGTAATATTCTTGATATTTTACTTTGAGATAAAATACCCACATGATCCAACTTGTAGATGTTACCAAACGTTATGATG
>JBAVJG010000664.1:0-2588 GCA_049687655.1 Anaerolineales bacterium
TCCGATCCTACTCGCAGGGATATCCTTTCACGCCTTGCACAGGGAGAAGCCTCAATCACGGATTTGGCATCTCCATACTCAATGTCATTGCCTGCTATTTCCAAACACATACGTGTTCTGGAGGGGGCTGGCTTGGTAACACGCACAAAGAGAGGCCGAGTCAATTTTTGTCGCTTGAACGCAGAGCCAATGCGAGAAGCCAGTAAATGGCTCATGTTTTACCAGCGCTTTTGGGATACCAAACTCGATGCGCTCGAAGACTTTTTGGAAGAAAATCCTGAATAATGTGTGAGAACTGATGTCTAATTTGACTTTTGATTCAGCTACGATGCTGAAAATTAATCGGCTTTATCGCGCTTCACGCGAGCGAGTCTTCCGGGCATGGACAGACCCCAATGAACTCAAGCAATGGTTTGCGGTAGCCGAGGGTTTTACAACCCCGATTGCTGATGTCGACTTGAGGGTAGGAGGCCGATACCGTCTCGGGATGCAGCCTCCCGGGGACGACGGTGTCTTGATCGTAGTCGGTATCTATCAGAAAATATCCCCTCCCGAAAAGCTGGTTTTCACCTGGCGCTGGGAATCGCCAAACGAGGATGAACCCGAGACGCTGGTAACGGTTGAATTTCACGAACAGGGCAATGGAACTGAAGTCATATTGAAGCACGAACTCTTCATCGACATTCCGCAGCGAGACAAACATGGCGAGGGCTGGATCGGCTGCATGGAACACCTCGAACGCTTTCTCGAATCATAACGAAAGCACTAAAAATATTTACCAGTGAAATCTTATTCGTAACAAGGAGAAATGAAATGTCAAAACACAATAGTTTTATCAAGCAATCTGTAACTATCAAGAGTCCTCGCAATCAGGTATTCAACGCGCTGACACAAGCAGACGAATTAACGCGCTGGTTCCCAACTCGCAGTGAATCAGAACCGCGTCCCGGTGGAAAGTATAAGTTAACCTGGGAGTTTGTGAACGAGAACGAGAATGGCTCGCAGGAAGGTGAATATGTGGAAGTCATTCCAAACGAAAAGGTCAGCTATACCTGGACCGCAGATGATGTCCCAACCCTGGTCACTTTTGATTTGGAAGAAGCCAATGGTGAAACAATCGTAGAATTAGCTCATTCAACCGATCAGGATGGCGCTGATACAAAGAAACTGCAGGATGACCACGCCAACCAATGGGGATTCTTCCTGATGAATCTCAAAGGCTACCTGGAAGCTGGTGCCGATCTGCGGAATGAAAAACTTAACCAGATAACAATTTAATCGAAACCCTATGGCCCCGTTTATCCAGAGAGATTTGGAACAACAAAAATCAGCCCGACCATTAACTGTCGCGCTGATTTTTAGATTACTTAGTGTTTGCTCAATTCGATCAAATCCCACAGGTTCCCGTACAGATCTTCAAACACTGCAACAGTTCCGTAGGATTCGGTCTTCGGTTCCCTGACAAACTTGATTCCAAGTGAGAGCATTTCATTGTAATCACGCCAGAAATCGTCCGTGCTGAGGAAAAGGAACACCCGTCCGCCGGTCTGGCGGCCAATAAATTCTTCCTGCTCCGGCGTGGATGCGCGCGCCAGCAGCAGATTCGTACCACTTGATCCGGGTGGAGAGACAACTACCCAACGTTTGTCTTGCTCCGGCTGGTAGGTATCCTCGACCAATTCAAAATGCAGCTTCTGACAGTAAAACGCGATGGCTTCGTCATATTCAAGCACAACCAGTGCAACATGGATGATTGATTGTTTCATAATGTAAGAACTATACCACCCCTACCCCTGTTCATTCAGGAAGGAGAAATTGCGCAATTAATAGCTCGGCCACCAGCGCCTGACCCGCCGACAATAGGCATCGTATTCATCCCCAAAACTTCTCGTAATGTGGGGTCTTCATACCCGACGATGAAAGGCACTGC
Organism: Anaerolineales bacterium; assembly: GCA_049687655.1. Lineage (GTDB taxonomy): Bacteria > Chloroflexota > Anaerolineae > Anaerolineales > Villigracilaceae > JAABUE01. The sequence goes on from JBAVJG010000664.1 coordinate 1,931, forward strand.
GTAAACAATCGCATGCATTAGAGTAAACATGTTCATCGATAATCCATGGTTTTCTATTCTCCAAATAGCGGTTCACATATTCTCGCCGCGGAGAAAGCTCGAATCAGGCGAGCGTGCGCTTGCGACACTCGCTCATCCCATTCGGCTACGCTGGATCGGTCGCTTCACAAAGCTGTTTCAGGTTGTTGGTAAACTTAGCGAGAACACCGCCAGTAACCAGTTTCGTCATCGGCTGCATAAGCGTACCAATAAAATTCATCGGTTGATATTCAAGCGTCAGGGTAAACCGGGTAGCATCATCGCTGACTGGTTCCAGGGTATAACTACCGCTGCCAGCCATCGGGCTGGAAGTGTCTACCGGTTTCCAGGCTATCTTTCTAAATGGATCATACTGCGTGAGTTCGTTGGTATAGATATCGGTTTGCCCCATGATCACGGTCTTGCCTCGATAACGTGAGCCGACCTGGATTGGCCCCGAATCGAGTCGGCTTAGCTCGACAACCTCGGGACCGCGCCACTGTAGTTCTTTTTCAGTATCTTCGAAATATTCCCAGATCACTTCCGGTGAAGCCTGGATTATTACCTCCCTTGTAACGCGTATCATTGAAACTCCTTTCTAGCACGGCTAATGTTTGCACTCTTTCAATAAGTTGGTGAT
>JBAVJG010000665.1:0-2240 GCA_049687655.1 Anaerolineales bacterium
CCATCCAGCGAAAGTTCGCCAATTACGAGGGTATCTTCCACCGCCTCAAGGGGTAGTCGTCCACTCAGGATGATGACGCCCAGAGCAATCGGCAGGTCGTAAGCCGGGCCTTCCTTACGGACGGAGGCCGGGGCCAGGTTGACCACAATACGATGACGGGGAAAATGCAGGCCGGCGTTTTTGATAGCGGTCTGCACGCGTTCGCGACTTTCCTGCACGGCTGCATCTGGCAACCCCACTATCGTCATGCCAGCCATACCATTGGTGTAATCCACTTCGACTTCGATGATGACACCATCCAGGCCAACGACAGCGCAGGAAAATACTCGAGCAAGCATGAAAGTATTTTACATTGAAAAGCCGGATAGCCAGTGTATGCAGCCTGTACAAATTTGATAGGCCATTAGATATCTGTTAATTCAATGATGTTTACACGTTTCCCTTCGAGTTCGAAGTATAAAATGGCATCATTGTTTTCGTAATTTCTTTCCCACAATTTTTTGTCCGGATCAACGACTGAACGTAAGGCATAGACACCATCGGGCAAAAATGTGATATCTATGCTCTGCCCTTCAAGGTGATGGCGGTAGGTGTCGATCCAACCCACAGAAATGCCCTGACTGTTCTGATCACATGCCGTATAGCTCTGGTATGAGGCTGCGCCGGGCATATCGGCACGCTCATCATCCCGGAGGCAATAACTGACTTTGTTGCTGAAAGCAACCACCGAATCAAGGTCACCATCAAGCCCAAGCGACCATATTTCATAACGGGCGAATTTTCCGAAATGCCAGTGGCTGTGTTCCTTGTGAAAGAAGAATTCGCCAACGGTTACATTCTGTCCGGAGCCGTTTCCGGTGTAGATACGTTGAGCAACGGTCACCTTTCCCGTATCTGGGTTGGAGCTTCCTATAAGTTCCATCGCACCCAGGCCTTCATTCATGATCGAGTTGGTAAACCTGAGCAGTTTCTGCCCGCTCACCGGGTTGATCCGGATGCGCAGATCTGTTGGCGGCAGGGTTATCAGATCAGGCAATGGCAGGTCCTCGCTAAATCCAAGCTGCTGTTCGGGCATACAAATTTCGCCCCGGCCATCGTCCTGTTCCGACCCTTGCCGCGGCAGGGCTTTAGATCCATAGATTGGTGATACTAACTCCAACTGGATCGCATTGATATTGCATGGCTCAGTCCTAACCAAGCCGGGTAGATGTTTTTCGAGTTCATCCCACTCCTCCAGGAGAACGCGCGCGACAAAAGAGTAGCCTATCTTTCCCATAGGTTGGTATATGGCGGCCTCACCCTCGGCCAGTATGATTCCCGTTACATCCTTAATATTCAGTTCGTCCCCAACCAGCACATTGTTGGTCCCAGGTGGAGGCGATGTCGAAAGCAACCGGCGCAAGACTGAGGTTCGCTCCCCGCGCAGCAGAATTGTCGATCCATTCAAATCAGCCCAGCTCTTTGCCCGGCCAAATGCCTGCAGGGCAGTCTCATAGGAAGTACAAGTATCGCCGGTCAGGACTTGACCAACCGGAATGCCCAGCGTCAGGAATGTCGCGCCGAAGGCGGTGGCATCGACGCGCGCCTGATCGCTGAGCACAGATTGCGTGACACATAATTCTAGGTTTTGAATCTCAGCATCAGCAGTACGAAGATAAATCACAAAGCCACCCTGTTGGAGCGCTCGAACCAGCTCTGCTTCCGTAGCGGATGGGTTCAGGTTCGCTGGGAGAGCTGATCTGGGTACACTGTTCGCGGGCGTAGATGCCGGCAAGGGCGTACGTGTGGCGCTCAGAGCATTTGTCCGTTCTATTGATTGAGAGGTTGTCACGGTCGGCTGACCTGACATCGAAGTAGGTTGAAGCCCTGTAGCACAGGCACATAGCATCAAGAGGATGGCGGAAGCCATACCCCTACGTAAATATCGCCGGAGCCGATTTTTGAACATAGGATCCTTTATCTGATACGAGCAAAACAATACATTCACATCGGTCGTCTTAGTATAGCGATGAAATCTTACAGAAAAATGAAATTGTATACCCTTCCTACAAGCCCACTAAAAATATCAGATCGTTGACATTTGTCCCAGATGGTCCGATCTCGAGCAAATCTCCCAACTGTTCAAAGAAGGGATACGCATCATTTCTGGATAAATGGCCTGCTACGTCCAACCCGAGCATCTCTGCCCGCTGGAGTGTTTCGCCGGTCACGACTGCGCCGGCTGCGTCCGTGGGCCCATC
>JBAVJG010000666.1:0-5814 GCA_049687655.1 Anaerolineales bacterium
ACCCAAAAGAGTTCAATAAGGTAGTGTATGGTTGCCGGTCGTCTGGGCGGCTATCAACAATTAGGATGGTTGTCATTATGCACTGCTTTTTGTTATGGATATGAGCATATCTGCTATCTTATTAAGAATTCCTGATCCGGATCTCAAGCAAAAATAACAATGGGAAACACTGTAAGATTGTCATTGAATAATAGCATAATTTTAGTTCATAGCGGACGAAAAATCGGCATATAGAATACGTACGTATATAAAAATGCCTCCTTTCTTTGCACAGGAGGCGCTCACCAGTAGGAATATCGAATTTAAAAAGATGCTTCTTGCAAAAATGGGAATTGTTCCAGCATCTCCCATCTTTCTGGACCTTTTTGTACTGTCCACTCTAACTGTCTCACTGTGAAAGTGATTCCACTGCCGACTCCGAAGGTGGGATCCTTTATCTGGGTGGTTGTGTTTTCCGGCAAATCGACAATCTTTATATGCGGCAACCAGTTCTGGGATTTATAAGGGTAACTATCATAACCCATTTCGCTTGCGATCTGGCCGAGGTCGTAATACATTTTTTCAAGGAACCGGTTTTTTTCCGCCAGCAACCAAAGCCTGCCCTGTTGATTGTTTACATTCATCCGGGCAATATTCCCGGCCTTTATCTCAAATGGGTGCAACGTCACAGCATACTCTTCGAGTCGCTTTTTCAATGCATCAAAATCATCCACATTTCGAATGGCCTGTATAGTTAAGTGCAAATCAAAGATCGGCGTTCCTTCAACAACACGCGCTTTCTCTTCTGAAAGATTAAACAGAGCGGGGTAATCCTCGCTTTCCGGCCGGACAATGATGAAAGTTGATTCACCGCTTAAAATTGATGTCTCCATAATTTCCGTTTCCTTAACTCTGTTTCTATACAGATCAACATGAGCCTCAGTCTCATTTCTTCCTACACCGTAATTCCATGCAAGCAACCCGCGATTCATATCCTCATGCCAGACTGTACGAAGACTGTCATCCAGTTGTGCCATATTATCTTTGGTTGAGGTTATCTTGAATTCATCACCAGCGCGTTCGGAGCGGAACAGTAAATACCCTTCGTTCTTCGGGAAATGCTTGGAAAGCACATTTGAAAACCGCTTGAGATCCTGATCTATCGCAGCACTTCCATAGCGGGTATTGCCTTCGTGCATGTTGAGCATGTCTGTCAATGCCATGCTTTGAATCACCGTGCGATCCAGATACCACTTGGCTCCAAGTCCGTTGAGGGCGCCTGTCAAAGCATCCTTTGTTGCTATGTTCTCCACGATAGTTTTGGTAATACGAATCTGCTCAATTGCCTGTTGCTCTAATGAGGTGGGCAACCCAACATTATAAATTTTATCTATAAGTTTTTCATATGGCATATTAAACTCATTCCAACTTTGGGAACTGTTATCCTCTTCCATACGCCTCGGAATTTCCGAGTGACTCTCCAAAATGGTTTGTCTGAGTACCACTGGTCTGAAGGTCTTTCGTTGCTTTTGGAGCTCATTCTCGGCCTCGGTTTCCGTAAAGCCTACGCCAAAGTCCCAGGGCAATATTGAGCTCGATTCCTGTTCATTGTAGAACTCCAACAACCAACGTTTTATCTCATGAGGGAGTTTTGAAGTGGATAATATTCTGAATTCATCACTGCCTGGAGACCTCTGAACATAATCTCCCTTATCGGGGGTAAAAATGGATTTCAATTGGTATGTCAATTTGTGCAATTCCATATCCACGACTGGGACTCCGTAAACCTTATTCGCCTGTCGCATATCATAGATATCGATCTTTGCCATCCCTTTAATTTGGTCATCAGGCACCAGCCATTTTCTCGCTCGTGCATTTAGAGCATGAGTGATCGAGTCGTATAGGACCAGATTTTTGGCATTCTTTAGAATGCCTGAAAGATAGCCTTTCAACTGTTGAAATTGGGTTTCAGTGATTGGTAGTGCGCGAAACAGATTCTCCAATTCCTTAAATGATTGTAGGAAAATCTTCTGCTCGTTATCCATTATCTAGTTTGGTTCTCCAGGCTTGGCCATGGTAGATACCCAAGGAGGGCTTATTTTTGAGAATTTGTCCCTTGGGCCTGCGCCTTCAGGATTTTTTCCTGAAGCGTTTGGCTTTTTTGTAGTTCGTATTGCATTCCCTGTTGTTGAAAGCTTTCAATTGACTCGTTGATGAGTATCAAGGCTGCTTTCAAGTCAGCGCCCGTTTCAAAGTAAACAGAAGCCAACCCAAATTGTCCCCTTGCAAGTTCATCAACTCTGCCGAACTCTTCCGCTGATTGAATTCCTTCCCTGAAATATTGTTTTGCATCTTCAAAGCGCTTTTCAGTCAGTGCAACAAATCCCAAACCATTCAATGCGTAACTGATATGCCGGACAGGGTCCTTACGGATAGGATCCTGCCAGGTCTCCAAGGCTTTTTGATACCATTCCTTGGCTTTTGCGATATTTCCGCGCTCATACTCAAGATCACCCAAACCATATTGTGCAAAACCTTTGCTATATATCCCGTAGTCATCCTTAGCAAATGCTGCACTGGTTTCAAGTACATCATTTAAAAGTCTCTCGGAACGGTCAAAATTTCCCAGCCGCAATTCAACTGTTCCCAGCGATCTTTTTGCGGCAGCAATCAACAGTTCATCCTCCGTCATTTTTGTTGCCGAAAGCGCTTCCTCAGCCCATTGCGATGCCTGCAGATAGTCACCCTGATAGAAATAGATCCAGGATATATTTCTGGCAAAGGTGCTTACAGCTTTCCAATCTGATAATAATCTGGCTGCGCCTAAAGCCGCATGGGCCAGTGTCAATCGATCATACCAGTATGCTCGTTGCCATAACACACTACCAAACTGGACGCCTATCTGGATTAAAATTTCTGCAATGGTCCTGATTTCCTTTGTCAGAGTTTTAGAGCGGGATTTCCTTTTTTGTATGGAACTATAGCACCATTGGGCTGTGCCCAGTATATTGTTTCGGTCCAATATCAGTTCGTCATATCCGCGCCATTTCTTGTATCCGCTTTTCTCCGACAAAAGCTTTGCATAATACTGGGCGATCTTCAACTCAGTCTGTTCGATGAAATCGCGATCCGTGGAGAACTGGGTACGGATATAATTGCGCGTCAATGGCAGGATACTAAAATAATCTTTGTCCGGCTCATGCTCGATTAACGTTAACTGTAGAAGATCACTTATAGCAATGTCAAAGCTGTCATCATCATCAATCTCGGTAATTTCTTTCAGGGTATCCCTTGAAACAGCATCGGGTTGTAATGCGAGAACGAACAAGAGCCGCCTCTCGTTAATGTGTCCCAACAGATTCCAACTGTGATTGAAGCAATATTGTAGTATGGGTATATCTGCATCCAGGCTTAACTTGTCCAAAATCTGCGTGACCGAATAACCGAGCACAGCGATTTGCCCTTGGACCCAAAGCAGCGCCAGCGGAAGTCCTCCAGTTAGATTAACTAGGTTTTTGTTCTGATCTGAGGTAAGCTGAATGTTCTTTTGCTGGGCATCCCACTCCAACAGGGCATTACTTTCCGTAAAAGATAAGCCCTGTAAGCGGATAATCTGCCCTTCGGCAACCCTCTCTCTGGATGTAATGATGATTTTAAGGTTGGCAGGCGATCTTCGCAAAAAATCAAGAATATCCGACTGCTCATTTTTTGACAGGGATTCAAAATTATCAAGGATAAGGAGTGTAGTGCGTCTTGCCAGAAGATTATAGGCTTTTTTTATTTGATCTTGAATCGATAGTTTCCCGATTGTGGGATTCCCCATACTGATACCGATTGTGATGAGAATGTCCGATAGGGATTTGGCTTCTGGAATGATTGGTTCAATTCCACGAAGCGTCAGGTTCGATTCCTTTGCTGAAATCCAAATGACGGATTCAAAGAGATCGTTTTCTATGCAACGATAGCTTACCTCGATGGCTAGAGCGGATTTTCCAACCCCTCCAATGCCTTCTATACCTACGATAAAGGTTCTACTAATTGGTTGCAAAGATTGTAAGACAGCATTTAATTCATCCTCCCTTCCTACAAAATATGGCCGTCTTGGCAAGTTTGCCATTACACTGGATTTTTCGCGTTCCTTATTACTGGAAGTGAGGCCTTCGAGTTGTTTGGTATATCTGGTGATTGCTTCCCTTTCCATCGTGGCACTGTTGATGAGATGCAGGGGTTGATCGGTGCCATATGTTGCCAGCATTTCCTCAAGGATGTAAAGGTTCTTTTTGTGTAAATCAATCAGCCTTTCCAGATGAGCAATTTCTTCCTTGTCCATATTGCACCCCGCGTTCTATTTGATCAGGTTGATATTTTTTTTGTAAACTTTTGACAGAACAGTTTCAAGCTGTTGTATACTTTCGATCATTGAACTTTCTGCATCCTGCATGTTGTGAACAATAATTGGAGGTACTAGCGCGTCTCCCCATTTTGCATATTGCTCCTTAGCAAGATGATAATTACGGGAATAGGTCTCCAGTAATTTGACCAGATGCTGGATTTCCAATTGGTGGTTTTGCCACAACAGATCATCTACTTTCGAGGTGAGCAGATCCTGCCTGATTTCTTTTTCATCCTCAAGCTCAGGAGCCACAAGCTCGTTGGTTGGTTTTGAATCTTCATTTATAGGGGGGGTATCATTCATCTTCCTTCGTTCACGGCGCTCTTCCAGGATTTTGTGTCCCTCTTCGAAAACGAAATCTATGGCTTTTAATAGCAATGGGAGTTGAGTGGGGTCAATCATAGATTCTCCTTGTTCTGAAGTATAGCATAATCACCTCCCATTAGAGTGACTATCAAACCAAACGCAGAATGGCATGTTCACACCGCTCCCATGGAAGAATTTGTGATTGGTAATTACAACCTGCTTGAACGCGCGCTCGAGGAAGAGGGAATTCCCTTTGATAAATCTAATCATACTTGGAGTAGAAAAGCCAGTCATCGCGACTGGCTTTTTGGTTGACTAACTTATGAACATCAATTTTTTTGAACTGATTACACCGGCATTTCTCTTGGCGTCAGCTTATGTCCCCAAACCTGGAGTTGCTCGAGGATGTTATCGATGATCGTCTCTACTTGTGACGCTACCGTTGGTGAAAGTTCCAGACCGATTTCCATCAGTTCGGGTTGCACCCCCCACAATACGATGCGCTCAGGATAGCAGTCTCCCTTCAGCTTTGCTGCGGCCAGCATATCCGGGACTCCCAACTGGTGCGGGGAAATTTTAATCGACATGAATGCAGGCACATCGTCGCCCTCAAGACGGATTAATGTCCCCGGTTCTTTTCGGGCTTGCACCGCGTCGATCAGCAGCAGGTTCTGTACCCCCTCAAGGTAGTACAGGAGGTCCATGCCCAGGGTACCCCCATCCAGGACCTGGACCTCCTCGGGAAGCTGGTAGCCTGCCACCAGCCGTTGGATGACGTGTACCCCCACGCCCTCATCAGACATTAACAGGTTGCCTACCCCCAGAATAAGCGTCTGAACGGGGCCGCCGTCTAGTACCCGATCTGCATGTGCGTTGTTGGCCAAATTGCTATTCGCAGAAGTAGTTTCAGACATCAGATTTACTGTGCTCGGGCACTAGCTGCATGCGCAGGCCGGTCCGCTTTCTTCGGTCTTTGGCTTCCCACGCATACGGACCAGCGGGTTTGAATAATGATCAGCTGCGTCGAGGCTGATCTGGTTGATCTCGTTACCGTCTACGTCCAGCAGGTGTACGCCGCAGGCCATGCAAGGATCGAACGAATGGATAGTGCGCAGGACTTCCAGCGGCATCTCTTC
>JBAVJG010000667.1:0-7108 GCA_049687655.1 Anaerolineales bacterium
GAACTCTGTTGGTGTTAGAGCGATTTCTTCGTCTTGTAGGGTAACTTTTTGAGTATCGAGTTCAACTTCGAGGAAGTCATCTGAATAGCCAGTAATTTTTGTACTTGCACCCTTTGACTTGTCTCGCCGCAAGAGCCTTTCTATCCTTGATATTAGTTCTTCGTTAGAGAATGGTTTTTTTACGTAATCGTCTGCGCCAACTGCAAAACCACGGGCGATATCAGAACTTTGTGATTTTGCCGTAAGCATGATGATAGGAACCTCGCTGAATTCTCGCAAGCGAGAGCAGATTTCATATCCATCATGATCTGGCATCATGATATCCAGAATAATGAGGTCGGGTTGTAGCTCGTATGCTTGCTTTACCCCCTCTTGTCCATCTGATGCATGATAGGTTTGAAGATCACGTGGTTGTAGAATTAACTTTATGAGTTCTGCAACGCTTGGATCATCATCGATCACTAGAATTTTATCAGTCACTTGTACCCCTTTCAGTGCCGAAAGTGTTGTGCGATTGGCTTATCATGGTTAGTAAAAAAAAGCACAATAAATATAGCATAGATTTTTTTCGAGGACTACTGCATTTCTTCCGTTTAAGATTGATACATCTTGTGATAGGTGTATTCTAATGCCCTGTTCCGGAGTAAACTATCCCCTATTTCTTCTATTTTCTATGATTTTTTCGATTAGCTCACGATATCCTTCGGCGAATTACACTAACCAATGTATTCCACTCGGGGACTCGCAACACCATCATTGTCAGCGCGTAAACCAAACCTCCGGCTGCGATTCCGCTGATGGACAGAAACCCGGCTGATCGGTCCGAAAGGAGGCGCAGGCACAGAAGCACGGCAAATGACATCGCCAGTGTCCCGCTGATTGATTGTAGTCCTCCGCGAAGGATATGTAAATCATTGAGACCGTTCAGTCGTTTACGCATGATGATCAATAAGACGGTGACTTCTAAAGCCGTAGCTACAGTGTTTGCCAGCGCGAGTCCGCCGTGTGGCATCCAGCCGATGTTTTCGAAAAGGCTCGAAAAGGCGAAGCTGAAGACCACATTCAAGCCCATCGCAATCGCACCCACGATCACCGGGGTTTTGGTATCGTGTTGAGCGTAGAAAGCGCGGGTAAGTATTTCCATCACGGAGTGACCGATCATCCCGGCTGCGTACCAGAGCAATGCCCAGGTTACTAACTCCGTCATCCGCACATCAAACTCGCCGCGCTGGTAGAGCATGGTGATGATCGGCTTACGTAGCAGAATCAGGCCGACGCTGGCTGGCAGCGCCAGGAAGATCACACCGCGAATACTGGAGGCTAATGAGGTACGCATTTCGTCCAGCTTGCCCAGGGCGAATTGGATTGAGAAGGTCGGCATGGCGGCGATGGCCACCGATTGGGCGATAGCGGCCTGCGCCATCAGCATAGTCGAGAAGCCATATTGCAGGCCGGCTACGCTTCCGTATACCATTTGGGAGGCCAGCCAGGTGTTAACCCAGAAATTGAGTTGAACGACAGCGGCCCCTAGCACGCGCGGGCCCATCAGGCGGAAGACTTCACGCACGGCAGAATTATCCAGGCCAAGAACTGGGGAGTAAGTTATTTTTTGTTTGAGCAGACTGGGGATTTGTAAAAGCAGATATAACACCGCGCCGACGACCACGCCCCAGGCCAGGCCATAGATGCCCATGCCTGGTGCAAGCACCAATACACCGAAGATCATACCCAGTTGATACATGGAGGGCGTTAGTGCGGGGATGAGAAAAACCTGGTGCGCATTCAGAATGCCGACGATCAAGCCACCTATTCCAAACAGGACTGCGGAGACCAATTGAATGCGTAGTAGATTGACGGTTAAAGAAAAGAGTGCCGGAGCATCCGAAAAGCCAGGTGCCAATGCATAACGGACGATTTGGGGCGCGAAAATCGCAGCCAGCACGGCCAGGAAACTGAGCGTCAGGATAAGCAGGTTGGCGATGGAGGATGCCAACTTCCATGCTGTGGTTTTGTCGTCTTTAGCGAGCAAACCTGTGAAAGTAGGGATAAAGGCAGAGCCTAATGCACCCGCCGCCAGTAGTGTAAATAATGTTTCCGAAACACGGTTAGCGGCAAAGAAAGCGTCCAGTTCGGTGGCGGGGAAAGCATCCGCTACCAGAATACCGCGTATCAACCCGGCGATTTGCCCGAGTACGATAGCGAACATGACCGTCCCAGCGGCGCGAGCGATCTGGCGGTTGGCTGAAAGGGGAGTCTTGTTCATTATCTGTCTTGCAAAACGCGCTTTGTGTTTATAAGATTTGATACCCTTTGACCCCAACGATATCCGTGTACTTGCGCCCTGGCAAGCTGGCGATCAGGGCGTTACAGTCTTCCAGCAGGGTGACAGAACCGTGCGGCTTTTCATTGAGTACGTAAAGCTTGAAACCCAGATTTTCCAGCATTTGCAGGTATTCGTGCGCACTGCCACCCGCTTCTTGTAACCCCTTAGGCCAGAACTCGCTCAACAGGATCACATTTTGTGAGCGTGCCAGCGTTTTCTGGAAACCGGAAATGGCATTTTGTTCATAACCCTGAATATCGATCTTGACAAAGTTGACTTCATCAATGCCAAGTTCAGCCAGCACGTCATCCACAGGGCGGCCTTCTATTTCCATGGTATCCCATCTTTCAATATTTCCCTGATAGGTGCCATGATAGGTGCGGTTGTCGCCACGGTTCTCCGGGTTCAGGCGTAGATCCAGTGTGCTGGGTTCCGGGGTTGCAGCCAGTTTGAATGTATCTACACGGGGGCAGGCCCGACCGTTTTTCTGATTCGCAGCAACGTTCTTTTTCAGGATTTCGAATGTCTGCGGGTGTGGTTCAAAGGCCACGATTCGTCCGCCTGCCTCCAGGTGATGCATAGAGACTACCGTGTAGAGACCCAGGTTTGCGCCAATGTCCACGAGCGTCATATCGCCGCGTAAATATTTAGCAAATAGAGCCTGCTCGCTGTGTTCGTAAACGCGCAGAGTCAATGCCCCGGAGACGACCGGGTCGTTCGGGTCAAGATGTAAAGTTGCCGGGCCAATCCGGATCGTTTTTGGGATAATGCGCAATAGGATGGCGTTGGTCAGCGTTTTGAGTGGCTTCGGTTTGAGGACTTCGGTGTATATGAATTGAGCAAATGACATAGCGGGGGGGATTATCCCACATTCCGCACCTATGAGCAACAAGGTTTGTGAATATTTCTCTTCTCAATTCGGAATGTTGGATTGTATCATCGTGTTGGCAGTATAATTTTCCACCAGGAGAGCCTCATGAAACGATACAGTCTACTGCTTGCATTTGTCGCCATCACACTTTTGGTGAATACCCTGGGATGTTCCGAGACCCCTGCGCCGAATTCACCTCCAGGCACGAAAACGCCGCTTACTCAGCCGCCATCTGTTGACATTACCGGGACGCCTGATTCCGGGTTGACGGAAATCCCGCTACCTGCCGGATATGGTGCGCACGCTTCCTGGATCGACATCTACTTCACGGATCCTGAGAGTCCGCTGGCACCTCAGGAAACCGGTGGTCCCGACGGGCCGTTGGCAGCTTCGATAGACGCTGCCCGTCTTACCGTGGATGTAGCGATTTATAGCCTGAGCCTGGCGAGTATCCGTAACGCGCTCATCCATGCACATGAACGGGGTGTTCAGGTGCGCGTAGTGATGGAAAGCGACAATATCGACCGCTCCGCACCGCAGGCTTTGGTGGATGCCGGCATCCCCGTATTAGGCGACCGCCGCCAGGGATTGATGCACGATAAATTCGTGGTGATCGACCGTTCCGAAGTCTGGTTGGGATCGATGAATTTCACTTACTCCGGAACATATGAGGACAACAACCAACTATTCCTCATTCGCTCGGTCAAAATGGCGGAAAACTACACCAAAGAGTTTGAAGAAATGTTTCTCGAGGATATGTTTGGCGAAGATACGGTTCCCGAAACGCCCAACCCCGATTTCAGCATCGATGGAACACGGATAGAAACGTATTTTTCACCGGACGATGGAGTTGCAAATCATATTCTTGATTTACTAACAGAGGCGGAAGAAAGCATTTACTTCCTGGCATTTTCCTTTACCACTGACGAACTCGGCCAGATCATTCGCACTCAGGCTGAAAATGGACTTGAAATCGCCGGGGTGATGGAAGAGGAGCAGGTTAAATCAAATATAGGTACAGAGTATGATTTTTTCAAACAGGCTGGCCTGAATGTTTTTGTGGATGGGAATGAAGGTCAGATGCACCATAAAACTATGATCGTCGATGGGCGTATTTTGATCACTGGCTCATACAATTTCTCTCGCAGCGCTGAGACGCGCAACGATGAAAATATTGTTGTAATTTATAACCCTGAGATTGCCAGCTTTTACTTGAAAGAATTTGGTCGCGTGTACGCATTGGCACAACCGTAGGCTCCAGACTTTCGGTATCTTTTTGTGAACAGCGTAAGTCCAGTATTATTGAATCTTTCCCTATTGTTAGGGTAACCCAATCAATCGTAATCATGCTGTCCGGATACTGGTGTCTTATTTTGTGTTTGATTTTGCCCGGTGGGCGAGATAATTTACACCCCAGTTTATGAATAAATTTATCAGAGTCACGCCAATTGCCAGAATATAGGTATTGAGAGCAACCGCGATGCCTATCGCTGAAACCGACAGGATAGAGGCGCTGGTGGTCAGTCCCTCTACAGATTTCTCCTGGTTATATTTGAGAATGGTGCCTGCGCCCAGAAAACTGATCCCAACCACGATCGCTTCGATGAGTCGAATAGGATCGGTGGAAATAAGATTCTGCGGATTAAAAGATGAGACCATCAGGATCGCAAGCATCACAAAGAATGAAGACGTTGCGCAGACCAGCATATGGGTCCGTAAGCCGGCGGGTTTGTCTGCAAATTCACGTTCAATGCCCACAAGCCCTCCTAAAATCGAGGCTATGAGTATTTTGCCTAGAAACAAGATTTCGGTAGAAGTATCCATCTCAACCTTCACCTTCTTCCAGGTATTGAGATTTGGAATTCATGGGATTCCTCCTATCGGGCCAGCCAGTTACTGATTTTACGACGTGTGCGATCCACCATTTTGTAGAGAAATGCAATCACTGGATGAGTCCACACCCCCATCGGAACACCGTCCTGCAGGCAAGCCATCAGGGCAGCCGGCGAGTTGACCGGCCGAGCAGGTACCTCCACCCAAGCATTGCCAATATCCGCAATTGTATGTGCATCCGAGCCAGCGCTCATAGGGACACCGCGCTCCTCGGCCCATTTCATAGCGGCGCGATTCCAGTGCGGCTGGGAAATGCGGGAATTGAAGGTTTCAACAATATCGATGGAAGCCGCAATCTTCTTCCGAGCCTCTATTTTCAAATGCCAGCGCTTTAATGGATCGAATCCGTGCGGCAACAAAACCAGACCTCCCTGTCCTTTTATCGCAGCGACCGTTTCTTCGGGGGATAGACCTGCTTCTACTTTTTCATTCAAAAACAGTCCGACCAACTCACCCTCGCTGGTGCTTATCTCCTCGCCTACAATAATGGTCAGCGGGCTGTCTTTCCGTTCAAGGACAGCCTTTTGCAATTCTTGTGCGCCCCATATGCAGTTATGGTCGGTAATCGCCTGCACTGTGATGCCCGTCTCCACACATCGATCCGGTATCTCTTCGAGCGGCGAGCTGCTGTCCGGTGATGCCTCGCTGTGACAATGTAAGTCGATGCGCATCGTGCCCGGACCGGATTCGAGGTCAGGCTCAACTACCGCCCCTTTTGTTTCAAGCTGTTCAATCTCTTCAGGGGTGAGTTGATCGACAGGTTTGGTTTTGTTATGCTTGCTGGCCGTTAAAAGTTTTAACCAAGGATAGTGGAGATTGTCCACGAATATTACATTATCCTTCAAAATATCTCCTTTGCTCTGCGATGGCTGACCAGCTTATCCATCCACTGGTTCCTGATGGACCTTGGGCAGCAAAAAATGTATGGCTTGCTGTTCGAGTTCTACCTGAAGATATGGCCCGGCGACGTCGAGTGAATTTGCTGCATATGCATCATCAGAATCACCTTTTTCCTCTCTTCCATCCAACCCTGCAAACACTTCTGCATCCAGGTGGAACGGAAAGCCTCGCCAGGCGATTTCCAGGTGACGTCCTCTCTGAATGCTTACTGCAGGAGAGAGATCCAATTTTCCCAGCAACACTCCTGCCAAATACTCAAGATAGTTTTCCCGTTGATTGGCGTGGATCAACACCAGGTCGAACAGGCCGTCGTCCGGTATTGCGTCTGGGGCGAGCATAAATCTTAGTCCCACCGTGGGGGTATTCATCACCTCCACCAACAAATAACTGCCGGAGAGGTCTTCGCCATCCAGATTGACATGGATGAATTTCGGCTGGTAATCCTTCAAGGTATCCAATAATGTTCGGATACCGCGTGGAATACTCTTTCCTGTTTCAGGCCTGTATCGCTTCAGTACATCCGCAAATATGCCAACTCCCATGGCCTCTAAAAAATATCCCGGGCCTTGCGGCATAAGCATCCGACCAATATCCAGGTTGCGCCTCACAGGATCGGAAAGTCCGGCAATGATCTCCAACGGTTTTCCGGTCAACCCTAACATGCGGGCGATGTTGTTAGCTGTCCCCAGAGGCAGGGGGGTGATCCTGATATCCCTGCCCAATATACGGATTGCCACCGCCCGGATCGATCCATCTCCTCCAGCCACGACTACCAACTCTCTGGCTTCGGCCAGAGCCTGGTCGAGGTCACTTTCGGTAGACGTTGGGCGATAGACTGGTTCATGACCAACCTGTCGTAATGCTTCTATGATTTCATTCGGACCAGGATGCGGACCGATACCGGCTTGCGGGTTGTAGATTAAAGTGGTTTGCATATAAATGTTTTAGCCTGATATTTGGACAAAAGCGCCTCCAGCCGGACCCCGGGCCTGCTCAAACTTCCCCGGCTTTGTGTGCGTCTGATGCTCTCTTCTGTTTGAAATATGTTTATAATTTACGCAGTTCGTGGAAAGATACCGAAAATAAGGGGTGCGGGTGTTCACCCGCACCCCTTATTTTCG
>JBAVJG010000668.1:0-4028 GCA_049687655.1 Anaerolineales bacterium
GCCGCCTTGAGCGGATTTTGCCGATAGACTCTTAATCGTACTGAGCATCATCCCGTTGGGTTGCCTGGCGCAGGCGGTCACATAGCATGCGCATGACTGCCAGGCTGACTTCCGGTCGCTCACGTAACAATCCCTCAAAACTTTTTTGGTCAAGGCAGAGCATATGCACATCTCCTGCGGCAGCTAGAGTCGCGCTGCGCAAACTTCCGCTGATCACAGACATTTCGCCGACTGTCTCACCGACTTTGCGACGTGCAACCTCTCTGTTTTTATTTTCACCATCTGCTACCAATACACGTACTTCTCCTGCAACGACGACGTACATCTCATCACCGGGTTCATCCTGCTCGAAGATGATTTCACCGTCCAGATAATGCTGTTCGGTTGCAATCGCGGCCACACGCTTCAGGTCCGCTGGAGAAAGATCGGCCAGGAGAGGCACGCGTCGAAGCAGCAGGATGCGTTCCATAACTGAGAGAGTAACGATTGTATCCATAGGTTCACCAAGTTTCAGTTTATTTGCAGCAACTTTACGGACGAACGGGTCCGTGTCTGTTTGCG
This sequence comes from Anaerolineales bacterium, assembly GCA_049687655.1. Classification (GTDB taxonomy): domain Bacteria; phylum Chloroflexota; class Anaerolineae; order Anaerolineales; family Villigracilaceae; genus JAABUE01. The sequence goes on from JBAVJG010000668.1 coordinate 562, forward strand.
CAACATGAGATAGCAGCTCATTTGCATTGGGGATCAATTCAGGAGTCAACGCAAAAACAGCACAGGCACGCAGCCATTCGTCTGAATCTTTTTCGAGAGTATTTTCTAGAATAGAGCCAAGGGTAGCGTTCGTATGAGTAATTTCATCCGGTTCCCAAATGTCCAGTAAGGGGCGGATCAAGCTGGCATCACGGACTGTTTCGAGTGTTTCCAGCGCATTCGCTCGTTGGTCAGGTTCTCGACTTTGCAGGTTGTCCATTGCAACTTCGATTGTCTCGCGATCCTTCAACAAGCTAAATGCACGTAATACTTTCAGGCAATCATTACGGGCGCGGTCGCGGAAGGAATCGGCCAACAGGCTTAAATATCCGTCAAGATTTTGCGTGCCCACTGAGCGCCAATGTTCGTTATAGTGCATAGCGCTGTCGATCCGTTTTTCGGCGTACTGACGGAGCTGGTCTTCTGCCTGCATTACCGGTAAATAGGTCAGGGCTTGAAGCGCACCCTCTTCGGAGGCTGGATCGGTCAATTTTGTCAAAACGCCATCCAGGGTCTGCCGGCCGAGACGAGATAAGCCTAAGACTGCTCCCTCGCGAACACCTGGATCATCATCTGAGAGTGTGTCCAGTAAAGTATCGATGGCATTCGTTCCACACATCCCCAGCGCGATGGCAGCCGCGCGACGGACAGGCGAGGGGGCATGCCTATCGTTGAGTTCATTCTCGATCAGCGAAAGGGCCTCCAAATCACCCCATTCAGCCATAGCCTGGATGGCATGAATGCGGTCCTCCTGTTCCCCCAGCATAGACATAGAGCGCAGCATGTCTCGTGCTTCCGTGTGCATCCCGATTTGTAACAATCCGACCGCTGCCCGAGCACGGACAAACCCGTCGGAATCCCTTAACATCGGTTCAAGATATGTCTTCAAGCCGCCCGGGTACTTTGTCAATGCGCACAGGGTTTCAATGGCTTGCGCACGAACTTCAGCTTCCGGGTCATTCAGCCGGGATGCCACCTCCAGCATGGCCGGGGAAACTTCCGCGCGAGCCAGGGATTGGAGCGCTACAACTTTTACTTCACTTTCGGGATCACTCAGCGCATTGACCAAAGCATCCTTTGCCCGCGGTTCATCCAGATTGCCAAGGATTTCTGCGGCCGTGCGCCGAACCAATGGATCTGAATGTTCTATGCCTTGCAGCGCCACGTCAACTGTTGTGGCATCCTGCTTAAACCCGCCAAATGGGCCCTCCTCCGCTGTGAAAAGGGTAGGCCGGCCTGCGCGTAGGGAATCCACCAAGGCCAATTTGTATGCAGCACCCGCACGCCAGATAAAATAACAGGTTGCCACCGCCGCCCCAAAACCAATCAGATACAATTGTTGGGGGGAAAAAGCCTGCTCGCCAACCAGCAAGATTGCACCAGCGATAAAGGTGCCCGCCTGTGCCGGTACACCGTTGATGAACGCTCGTACTTGTTCGCGCCTTTCGATTGGCACGGGATTAAGTAAAGCCTGCCAGCCTGATACAGCAACGCCATTCATCCAGAGTATCTTGATGAAACGGAATGCCACAATGATGACGAAAATTTCATAGATAGCCAGCGCACCAAATCCTAATAAATAAATGATCGGGAGTACCAGGATCATAGGAACAATTCCAAAACGTGCGAATAGCCGGTTTGCAAGAAAAAGGGAGGCCAGGAATGCACCGCCAGTGCTTAGGGCATTGAACAACCCCAAGAAGCTGGCTAATGTTTCCTCGTTCGCATATTGAGCGGTGGCAGCTTTGGAGAACGGCAGTGCAATGGAATAAAACAGAATAGAGAATAATATTGCGGAGACAGAAACCAGGCGCATCAATTGCGATCGGCGCACGAATTGGTAACCCTGCTGCATTTCAGCAATAAAGCCGGGTTGATTGCGGCGTCGTCGAGACCGAACTTCGGGTTGAGTCTTTTGTCCGAGTAAAGACTGGCTAAGTACAAAAATGACCAGCATTGCAGCAAACATAACCAGGATCAGATTTTCAGTGCCAATCCATTTCACCAGCACACTTGTGCCAAAACCACCTATCACCGAACCCAGGATACGGCCGGTGTTGAATAGCGGGAACAGACGTTTGCTCTGGCGCGTATCGCACATCATGCTGGCGACTCCCCAAATGACCAGGCTGTTCAAGGCTTCGATAGCTGCCATTCCCAGCCATAAGATCGGGTAAACAATCTCCAGCTTCGTAAAAATCAAAGCCCAGCCACCGAATAGAAGTGCAGCCACGACAATCGGAAGAACGATATAAAGCGTCTCATGGCGAACACGTCCAAGGAGAGCAGTAATTCCCATTGTAATGATGAACGAAAGCACACCCAGCGCCATATACATATAAGGCAGGAACTCCACCCCATAACGCGAAAAAAATAAAGCCTCCACCCCCGTGTTGCCAAAGGTATACCCCGCTGAGGCAAAAAGCATCATGCCAATGACGAGGCTTGCCATGCGTTCCTCGCCCGGACGTATTTTCAGGATCTCAGCAAGGCGTTTCATCAAGAGCCCGTCCAAGTTGAGGTTGATGAGTGAAGTATCCTTTTGCGTTTGGAAACTCGTCCTATCATATTTTTGTTGTCCGGGTACTAGTTTGCAAGCAAGCGTTTGAGGCGGTTTAGCTCAAAGCCAAAAAAGCCGGCCACGAACTTGCAAAACGGTCGCGCCATCCAGCGCAGGCGCGGATTTTGCAACTGGTAGTACACCTTCAATTTTGTTCCACCATCCGGTTTAGCCTCCAGGTAGGTTGTCTGCAACAATATGAACCCCCCGGGTGTGATGCGCATTTCGACCGTATAGTAATCGAATGGCCGCCAATCCAGAACGGTCTCCAGGAGATCTCCTATACCATGATTGCAATGATTGATTGACCCTGGACCGGTACGCCCACCAGGACGCAACCGCTCTGACCAGCGTGTGAAGGATTCCCACCACTGGTTGCGCTTTTGCGAATCGTTCAACCATTCCCAGACGACAGGCGGCGGCGCATCGATCTCGGTAGTAAAGCCTGCATCTGCTATTTCAGGCGGTAGGACAACCTGACGGGTTTCCAGCAAAGTTTCATAGCGAGCCTGCAGGTTCAAGCCAAAGGTTCTGACTGGGTTTTCGGCGAACTCGACTGCTTTTAATCCCTCGGGTTCCATCCCTAATTTAGATAAAGAATCCGCGGTGAAAAGCGCATACCCATGCCAGCCAGCAGAATCAGTCACCGGCCCTTTCCACTCGCGCTTGCGGACGAACATCGGCGCATAACCTAATAAGCCGTGATGGTCGTCGATGCTTTGCTCGATATATTCGCCATAGTGGACGAAGAATTTCAGGTCCAGCGTATTGACATTCTGACAGGCCGCGCAACCGCATGTATGATGTCGTTTGACACTGGTCAGTTGATTCTTGAATGCGATATATGTATTTTCGATCAATTCAAATA
>JBAVJG010000669.1:0-1552 GCA_049687655.1 Anaerolineales bacterium
GGTTTTCGGCTGAAGATAGACACGCCAAGTCGGCTGATCAGAATTAATACCAGGGAAAACACTCCGTCTATGATGGGGGCTGTGCGTGGAAAACTGCCATCAACAAAACCCAATTTGATAAGTGCGAGCAATATGATTAGCGTGGCCGAGTTGGAAATAATTATTGCGATAACGCTCTGTCGCAATAGGTGCCAAGTCGAATGTGCTTTCGGGTGGGCATATAAGCCAAGAAAATAAAGTATAGGGATTTTAAGTACCAGGCTTACGATCAACGTTATGATGGCGGTGTTTGCATATAAATAATAATCCGGCAGCCCAATGCGGGAGATGAAAGCGCCCGTGGTGCTGACTGCAAACAGCAGGATGTCAAGCGGTAGCAGGTAGTGCAAGGGTCTGTGGCGGAAGACGATCCACAGACCGAACAGTCCGGCCAGGAAAACCATGTCCAGCCGGCTGAAGGTGACCAGCGTGGCAGCGACCCCCAGGGTCGCGATTTGTTTCGGGGAAACGGAGGCAGCCTTACGGTCGCGTTCGAAGCGCTGCAGCAGGTACAAGAACAGGACCAGGCAAAAGGCGGCCAGTCCGGTTTCCAGTCCCTGTTGGTAGGTTGTCCAATGGATGTATTGATTGAAGGCCCAGTACAGCGCCCCCAGCATGGCGATAGGCCGGGCGAGGACGTTTCTCAGCACATGATAGAGCAGGAGGCTGGTGGCCGCGCGCAAGCCTGCCAGGACGAGGATGAGAATCCGCAAGGGCAGGATCAAGTCGAAGCGCGCCAGCGAGAAGATGGGGATGCAAACCAGCATCCACAGCGGGTGATAGCCGTTGGTCAGGTTGATGCCGTCGAAAGTGCTGCCATGGCCCTCGCTGATGTTCTGTGCCACCTTGAAGTAATAATAAGCGTCATCGCGTGTGAGCCAGGTGTTGGGCAGGTTATAGGCGTCTGAGAAGGCCGCGTAGCCGTTGACCCCCAGCAAGGCTACAACGATGGCGATTTCGAACCAGGGCAGGCGCTTCAGATTTGAAACCAGGTTCAAGGGGGCTATCCGATGTCCAGTGTGATTTTGCCGAAATGTTTGCCCTGCCACAAACGTTCCTGCGCGGCGGCGGCCTCTTCGAGCGGGAAGCTTTTATCAAGCGCTGGGTGCAGCTTTCCGGCCACGACCAGGCCCATAACGGTGGCGAAGTCGGCCAGATTGCTCATGGTGGAGCCGATGATGGACAGGTGTTTGGCGAACATGTAACGGTTGTCGATTTCGAACTTCGGCCCACTGGAATTGCCTACCGTCAGCAGGCGGCCACCTTTTTTGAGCGTGCGCAGGCTGTCCATGAAAGTGATCCCAACGTTATCGACCACCACGTCCACCCCCAGTTTGTCCGTCGCCAGGAAGACGGCTTTGGACCAGTTCTCCTCTTTGGATCGGTCGATCAGGATATCTCCACCCAGAGCTTTAGCCTTTTCCAACTTTTCCGCATTCGACCCTACAACCACGACCTGCGCGCCGCTGAATTTGGCGATGTCTATGCTGGCCGTATTGACCCCGCCCCCCGC
>JBAVJG010000670.1:0-19000 GCA_049687655.1 Anaerolineales bacterium
CTCGTTGATGGGGATACCATCAGCCTGAAAATCGAATTTTCGGACCCGCTTACAAACGCAACGCAAGTGGACTTCCTGCTTACGGGCGTGGACGTACCTGTAGGGGTCTGCCGCATCCCGGCCGGGAGACGAAGCTGCGAATCCGCCTCTTTCTCCACTTTGGGCTGGTATTGGAACCCGGATGGGACTCCGGCATCTCAAAGGACTCTGGGTGCTCGCTTAAACGGTCAGAAGGTAGACGCGAGTCTGAGCGTGTCTCTCCTCCCGCGCCCGGTGGTCATGGTGCATGGTTTCAACGCTGATTTCCACACCTGGGATAATTATCTCGGTCCACAAGGCTACTTAGCCGCACTTGGCGTAGAAGCATATGCCGTCGGCGATGGTCAGGTGCAGGGCGTCATGAACACCGGTAGCCTGAGCGATCCTACTGCCCGCACCAATACAATTGCGGAAAACGCCGCCATCTTGGGAGAATACATCTCCAACGTACAACAAGTTACCGGTGCTGAAAAAGTGGATTTGCTGGTCCACAGCATGGGCGGCATGATTGCCCGCTATTACCTCGACCGGATCATGAAGACAGAAAACGTCGCACAACTGATCATTCTTGGGACGCCCATGGGCGGGTCAGCTTGCGCCAACCTGCCTGCCGCGCTGGGATTGCTGCTGCCCGCCACGCTGGAAATCCAGCCCGCTTATATGGTTGATATCTTCAACCAACAAATTGTCCACCGCCGGGGCGTCCCCTTCCACGCGCTGGCCGGGACCAAGCTGCTGGAGGCGGTGGAATCTCCCTGTACCCCCGTCCCTTCGGATTTGGTAGTGACGGTGGACAGTGTGAAAGCCATTCCGATGCCGGTGCAGGAGATTGACTTGCTGCATATCGAGCTGAATACCTCAGCGCGTGTGTTCGAAGAGTTTGTCAAGCCGTTATTACAAACACCGCTTGGTGCATTCGAAATAGGTGAAGATTTGCCTGCTCGCCCGGCCCCTGCTATCTCCCAGCAGTTCACCAAAATTTACACAGGTCACCTCGACCCCGGCCAGACGCAAGATGTGGTTATCAACATCGATGCAAATATAACGGTGGCGAATTTTGCTTTATACGATACCAGTCGTTCTCTGGACGTTTCGGTGGCCGGGGCAAGTGGGAACATTATCGAACTGGATACCGAGCATAACGGCCTGATCAAAGTAGAAGACCCGTCCATCTTGTTCTACCTGGGATATGGTTTCAAGCAGCCCAAACCCGGCAGATGGGTAGTGACTTTGCTGACGACTGAAGCCACCCGGCCCGAGGGCGCGGATTACGCCATCATGGCCGTATTTAACGGCGGCGCGACGCTCACAGCCCAGACGGATAAAACGGTTCCTACGGTCAATGAATCGGTCCATGTTTCTGCCGCTCTGACCCTTGACGGTCATGCGCTTCCCATGCAGAGCGCTCAAGCCATCTTGCGCAAACCGGATGGCAGCGAAGACACAGTTCAGCTGGCCATCGAGGGTAATTCTGCTACGCTGGATATTACCCCAACCGTCAGCGGTATCTACGCCATCGAGATAGATGTCACCGCCCAGACCGCAGACGGCGCGCCCATTGATCGGGCCTCTTTCCTGAGCATCGAAGCCCAGCCCGTGGATGCCCAAATAACAACAACCCGCATCCTTGCGGGTGCGGGCATTGTGTTGGTATTCCTGGGAGTTTTTCTAGTTTTACGAGCGCGTAAAAAACGTGCCAGATAGATCCAAACGAAACTCTAACGACTGGCCTTTTCAACCAAATAAACGATTCCCATATAGTTCTTCCCCGTTGCTTCGGACATGCCCAATTCGCAGGTGATGTTCGAGGAGTAATAGCCGCCATAGTCGTGCGAGAGCACTTCGGCGGATTCTTTTTCCGTGGCCGATGCGGTCAGTTCGGGATAGAGCAGGCCACGATCCCCGGCGAAGGCGCAGCATCCCAGGTTGAGCGGGACGGTCGCCGAGCGGGCGCACTTCTGTGCAATAGAAAGCATCACTTCGTCCAGCCCTAATTTGCGAGCGGAACAGTTGGGGTGCAGCACAACCTCTTCGTTCACTGGATGGATTTCCAACTTCGGAAGTAAAGAATCATGTATGAATTCAAGGCTATCCAGGAGTGTCATCTGCTGGTAGAGAGCCAGATCATCAGGTGAAAGGAGATCCTGGCAGGTGTGCAGGCTGTGCGTACAGGAGGAGGTGTCGATGACGATGGGATATTTGCCGTGCTCGCTCCATTCCCAGAATATGGCGATAGTTTTGTGAAGCGTATTTTTATAGGACTGCGTATAACCTTTGGAAGCGAAGGGCATCCCGCAGCAAACGCCTTCGATCTCAGTAGGGATGGCGAGCGTGATGCCTGCTCGTTTAGCGACGGTGGTGAGGGTCTTGGCAAGAGATGATTGAGCGTGGACGGTGGACGGTGGAACGCCAAGTTGTCGGGATATGCAAGATGGGAAATAGACAAAATCTTTTTCACCACGGAGCGCACGGAGTCCGCTGAGATTCTTTGTAGGAGAAGGAACAGAGTTGTTCCACTTCGGCAAAATCGTGCCAGTAATTTTTTCGGCTGCTTTGGTAACGGACGCCAATAATGGTTTTCTATTCGTATTATTTCGTGCTTGGACAATGTGCCCTAAACGCACACCCCACCCCAATGTTTTTTCGACCAGCGCAAAATTATTTGCCACCCAACCCGCCACCTTCTCACTTTTTACCCGTTCCGCTCGCAACTGCCTGGTCAACTCACCGGTATTGATGCCGACCGGGCAAGCAGTGGCGCACAATCCGTCTACGGCGCAGGTGTCGAGTCCGTCGTAGGTGTAATCGGCTTCCAAGGATGCAAGCGTCATACGAATGTTCGAGCCGCCGCCTTGAGCGAATTTAGCGGATGCAGTTTCAATGGAGTCCGATGCGTCGAGTCTCTTTAAACGGGCGATCTCCCTCTGCACAATAATCCTCTGGCGCGGTGTCAATGTCAGACGTCTGCTGGGACATTTCGACTCGCAGAACCCGCATTCGATACAGGCATCCACAATAGGGGAAACCGGGGCAATCGACTTGGCATCCGTGATGTGCGCCTGCGGGTCCGGGTTGATCAACACGTTCGGATTAAGCAGGCCGTCCGGGTCGAACAGTGACTTGATATCACGCATGATGGCATAGGCCTCCGCGCCCCACTCGGCCTCCACAAAGGGCGCCATGTTGCGCCCGCTGCCGTGCTCGGCTTTGAGCGCGCCGTCATATTTGCCGGTGATGACCTGCACCAGGTCGCGCGTGAAATCGTCGAAACGATCGATCTCGCTCTGGGTGTTGAAGGACTGGTTGATCTGGAAATGCAGGTTGCCGTCCTTGGCATGCCCGTAAATCACGCCCTCGGGATATCCGTGCGTGGCGAACAGGGCCTGCAGGTCGGTGACGGCATCCGCCAGACGCGGGACGGGGAAGAGCACGTCTTCGATCAACGAGGTGGTGCCGGGTGCGCGCATCGCGCCCACCGAAGCGATGATGCCTTTGCGCGGCTTCCACAGGTTAGCCTGCTGGACGGGGTCTCGCGTGAACTCGGGATCGTGCAGCAGGCGCAGTATCTTGAGGGTTTGCTCGGCTTCTTTTTGGAAATGGACGAGCGAGTCAGCGTCCGGAGCCTGGTACTCGACCAGGATAGCAGCCGCACTCCCGGGCAACCCCCGCAGGATCGGGGACACGCCCGGAACTGCTTCCACTGAACGGAGCGCGGCTCGGTCGAGGATCTCTGCCGCCCGCGCTCCCGACTCTCGTAGTGGAAAGATGGCAGCGGCAGCATCTTGAACGGTTTTGAAGTACAGCATGGCTGTGTACTTGTGACTCAGTACGGGAAGCGTATGCAGGACAGCTTCAGCGATGAATCCCAACGTTCCTTCGGAGCCGATCATCAAATGGACCAGGATATCGAGCGGCGTATCGAAATCAACAAAGGCATGCATTGAATACCCGTTTGTATTCTTCATCTGGTAACGGTGGCGGATGCGCTCAGTGAGTTCTGGATTTGCCAGTATTCTTTGCCGGATGTCGAGTAAACCCTGTGCAATGTGCGGTTGTTCGCTCTTGAAAATTTCAGTTGCATCAGGCGCAGCGGTATCCAGCACAAATCCATTTGGCAGGACGATGGTCATGCTATGAATGGTCTGGTAAGAGTTCTCGGTCACGCCGCAGCACATACCCCCGGAGTTGTTCGCCAGAATGCCGCCCAACATGCAGGCATCGATGGAGGCCGGGTCAGGGCCGATGCGCCGCCCGTAGGGCTTGAGCACGTTGTTGAGAAAGCCACCGATGATGCCCGGCTGGGCGCGCAACAGGGCACCGCCCTCTTCAACGCTGTAGTTTCCCCAGTGTTTGGAAATATCGATCAGTATCCCATCCGTAATGGCCTGGCCGGTCAGATTGGTCCCGGCGGCGCGGAAGGTCATCGGGATACGTTTTTGTTGGCTAAGTTTGAAAAGTTTCTGGATTTCGTGGATCGAATTCGGTTGCACTACCGCTTGCGGCACAAGTCGGAAATAGGAAGCATCGTTAGCATAAGCAATACGATCGATGAGGCGGGTTTTGACGCGCGTATCAGGGAGAACGTGAGATAGCTTTTCTTGTAGTTCGGTCATGATTGTTTCCTTCATAGTCATTGTACAATTTTCAGCTTTGTCGATAAAGTGTCGAATGCCATCAATCCAACCTGCACACATTTTCAATTCTGCACATGAAAACTTGCAAATCTGAAAGCGCAAAGTCAAACTTTCCTGACAGACAGAACTTAACTCCTATCTATAATTATAAATATAGAACTTACGCAATCTGCAAAAAGGTGCCGGAATAGGGGCTGCAAGCGCCGCTCGCACACCCTATTCCCGGTCCTCTCACATCAACTGCGTAAATCCTGAATAGATACTTTACCTGAATGAAACCTATACCTGGAGGAAAATGGATCCACGCCCTGCAAAGATTCTTATCATTGATGATATACAAGATAACCTGGAGCTCCTGGGCGAACTTTTGACGCTCGATGGATTCCATGTGGAAATTGCCATGGGTGGGGAAATGGCTTTGAAACGGGTGCAGGAATTTCGTCCGGACCTGATCCTTTTGGACATCCTGATGCCAGGGATGGATGGGTACGAAGTCTGCACCAGGTTGAAGGCGGATGAGAATATAAAGAACATCCCGGTTGTCTTTGTCAGTTCAAAGACGGACGTGGATAGCAAAGTCAAAGGATTTCGAGTGGGCGGGGTGGATTTCATCAATAAGCCGTTCCAGCACGCTGAGATTTTGGTGCGCGTGAACACACAAATCATGATGCAGCGATTGCGCCAGCATCTGGAAGAGCAAAACGCAAAATTAGAACACCTGGCTAATACAGATTACTTGACGAATTTATATAACCGCCGTCGTTTTTTCCATGCAGCTGAGGAGGAATTTGTTGGAGCGGTCGGCGACCGGAAACCAATTTCAGTTACCTTGATCGACCTCGATTATTTCAAACAGGTCAATGATACTTTTGGTCACCTCGTTGGTGACCAGGTGTTGATTCATATAGCAAATCTCATCAGAACGCATTGCCGTGTTAGCGATGTAGCTGCCCGTTACGGTGGTGAAGAATTTATCATCCTGCATCCGGCTATTGATAAGCATAAAGCGTATCTTGTTGCTGAAAGAATAAGAAAAGTTGTGGAGACAAAGCCTTTTTGGCACAAAGGGCATGAAATCGGCGTAACCCTCAGCGCGGGTGTTGTCGATACGCTGGTCGACCAGGATTTTTCTCGGATCGATGATTTGCTGGGATTAGCAGATAAAGCGCTCTATCGTGCCAAGGATGCGGGCAGAAACCAGGTTGTCCTTATTGATGGGTAGGAGTACTCCTTATGATTGTTTACAAGAATTTTGCACTTAAAAGCCTGAATACAAGGTTGGGCCTGCGGCCGCACGCCCACCCTTGTATTCAGGAACCTTTTGTGAATAATGAGCAAACCGTTCTATTCGTAAGCCAGTGTATCGCGGACTGTTAGCCTCGACGCTCTTCTGGCTGGCAATGCGCTGGCAATTGTGGCGAGGATGACAGTAAAAAGCAACCAGACGATGATACCGCTCGCGCTGAAAACAGCCGGCATGGGGGCTGTAAGAATCGCCATCCCTACACCATAGGTCAATATCCCTGTGATGGGAAAAGACAGCAGGATGCTGATAGCCCAACTGATCAGTCCGATAACCATACCTTCCACGATGACAATGCTCTGGATGTCAGTATTGGAGGCCCCGATAGCGCGCATGACGCCGATCTCGCGTGTGCGTTCGAGTACGTTGATGCTCATCGTGCCCATCAAACCAAGCCCGCCAACGATCGCGATCAAAGAAGCCATCACCAGCATGAAATAGACCAGGATATCGGTTGTCGCCTTTTGGCTGGTGACAAAATCCGTGCCCAGTTCAGATGAACTTACCTGGATACCGCGCCCCTCGAACAACGCCAGCAATTGATCGTTAACTAATTTTTGTGTACCCGCGTCATGTTCTGTTGTCAGAACGCGCAGCGAATAGACCTGCTCAGGCCTGCCAACAAGATGGCTCAGGTACTCGTAATTGACATACAAAAGCGGTGGATTGACGTTTCCCGTAATAGAGTAAAAACCGACAATATGCCACTCTGTCTCCTTGCCATCGATCTCAATGGTGAGCCAGTCGCCAACTTTCAACTCGGGAAAGATGTTGAGCAGGTGGTTACCGATCACAATCGCGTTTTCGTCGCCAGTTGTCAACCAGCGGCCGGCGGTTATAACGGGGTCGATCAGGGTTGAGGTCGAAGGCGGCGCTACAAAGTAAATTTGTGTTCCCGCGGCTTCTTTATCCGAGATGAGGGTGCCAGGATATTCGGTCCAGCCTTCGACGCTGGAAACCTCGGGCACGCTTTCTGCCAGGGTAGCAACTTCATCGTAGCGGTAGTAACGTCCGAATGAGACATTCACATCCGCAAGGATATATCCCTGAATATCTTCGATGGTTTTATCGAACGAGGCCCAAAGATTGTAGACGCCGATGAATACGGCGCCGCCCAGAACCAGGGAGAACAAGGTCAGGCCCAGGCGGAGTTTGCGCCGGAAGGCGTTCCGCAGGGAAAGGCGCATCGGACGTGGGATGATAAGCGCTTTCTTGCTGACAGAGGCTTTCTTTGGTTTGGTCTCTGTGCCGATACCATAATCGCTGACTGCTTCGCGTACGGTAATACGGACGCTGTTGTACACAGGCCATAAGGCCGCCAGTATCGGGACAACTAACGCAACAATGAGTTGCTGGATAACGGCTGATGGATAGAGCTTGAAGGGCAAGGGATCGAAGTTCAAATAGGCTGCCATGCCGCTACCGATGGTTTGTGAGGCCGCTCCTGCGAGAGGGACCGCAATTAACGACGCAACCAGTCCAAACCCTAGGATCAACACAAGATACATCGTAAAAATCTGCGATGTTCCTCCTCCAACAGATTTCATGATACCGATCTGGCGGGTTTGCTGGGTCATGATCGCGGTGACGGTGTTTACAATCAGGAAACAACTCAGCAGGACAGTCAAATAACCGAGCACACTCAAGATAAAGAAAATACCCTGAGAAATACTCCAGGCAAAGTGATGCCCGGGTTGGTATACATTCACAAAATAGATTTCCAGACCGGCGCGTTCCATGCGGTCTGCGACAGCCTGCGCAATGGAAGTAACGTGTTCCTGGTCGGTCTGTTTCTCGGTTACGCTTACCGCAAGTGCGCTGTAGTTTCGTGACCCGCCGAACCACTCAATGGTGTCAGGCGTCACATAGGCATTGATCTGCTGTGCCAGGTTATAAGGAAACCCGGTCACGTCATGAACGTATCCGGCAAAAGTTAACTCGCGTTGTTTGCCATTATCGAGTTCAATGATCAACGTGTCGCCGGGTTCATATCCCAGGGATGCAGCAGATGCATCCATGAGCACTTCCTTGTCGGAGAAAGCCGGTATCGCAGATTCACCATATCTGGGCTTAAGCATGTTCAACGTCAGGTCTTTCGGGTCTTCGATCCCGGTGAATTGGATGGAGATCGGCTCACCTTCAGATGGGATCAGGTATGCACCGGTCGTGCTGCGGCCTTCAGCTGCTTCCACGCCTGGGACCGTCCGCGCGATCTCTACAACCTCATCCCCAAACGGCGAGGTGAAAATCGTCCCTTCGGCCGGGTTGGCTGAGAGATAGTCGCTTTCCATGCTTTCATTCATATACAGGCCGAGATTGCCGTTAAACCCGACGGCGAGCCCGCCGACCATGATGGTCAGGATGGTGAGAAAGGTGCGCGACTTGTTGCTCCAGAAGTCAGCCCAGATCTTTTTCCAACGGCTGGTCATTATGGCGCTCCTCGTCTCTTACGATTTTCCTCTTCATGCCTGTCAGCCATCTGGTGCAGCGCCTCGCGCGTGGCTTCCGACTGGCTCAGCAATTCGTCAAGTTGATCGTACGTCAGGGCCAAGGCTTCAACCGGGCCGCTTTCAGAGGCGCGCACAGATGCCCGCCGTTTGCGCTCGTGGAAGAACCCCATTTCACCAATTACCTTTCCAGGTCCAAGCTGCAAGGCAACCACATCAGATTGATCTTGACGCGGTAGGATCACTTCCACTGTACCTTTGGTCACAATATAGAATGCATCGGCGTTGGTGCCTTCTTGTACGATCATCGTCCCTGGATCGAAGTGTTGGACTTTTGCTATGCGCGTTGCTTCAAGCAATTGATCATGCAAGAGAGTGGGCATGGCTTTAGCAACATATTCATTGACAATTTCGCCGTCCGCGATCAGGGCTGTCCGGTGCGCGCGCTTGGAAAGACTGCTATCGTGCGTGACGATGATGATAGTCTTGCCCTGCTTCACCAAATCGTTGAAGAGCGCAAAAACGGCCTCAGCGGTTTTTGAATCCAGGTTGCCTGTCGGCTCGTCCGCGATGATGACAGGCGGATCGTTGGCCAGCGCGCGCGCAATTGCTACGCGTTGCTGCTGTCCGCCGGACAGGGCAGTCGGGAGTTTGTAAGCGTGGTCAGCCAGCTCTACCCTCTCGAGCAGTTCCAGCGCGCGTTTCTCGCGTTCTCGCATTGGATAGGTGCGGCAAAAGTCCATGGGCAGCATGATGTTTTCGACCACAGATATGGTCGGGAGGAGTTGGAAGAACTGAAACACAATGCCCAGGTTCTTGCCGCGCCAACGGGCCATCCGGTTTTCGTTCAACTCGTGAACTGCCGTTCCGTTCACAAACACCTCACCCGTCGTAGGACGGTCGATGCCTGTGATCATGTTCAGCAGTGTAGATTTGCCGCTGCCTGATTTCCCAATCACGCTGACAAATTCACCGGCCTGAATATGCAGGTCAACGCTTTTGAGCGCGGGAAAATCACCTACGGCAGTCTTGTAGTTTTTGGCCACGCTTCGCAATTCGATCAGGGAATGCCTCCCCTTGGAACTGTCAGCTTCTTCTTTTCGGATCCTGTCTTTTGTAAAGGGTAGGGCCCACATAGATACCTCTATTCTTGCTCCTTACTGGGAGCCGCTTATTCTGAAAACTTGACGACCGCGGTCATACCCCAACGCATGTTGGGCAAAGCATCGGTCAACTCAACGGTGACTTCGTAGACTACATCACCCTGTTGCTGGGTGTAGTTCTGCCCGATGGTTTTTACCTTGCCATTGAGCTCTGAACCGGGGATGGCATCCAGCGTGATGGCCACATCCTGGCCTTCCGAGATTTCAACGACATCCAGTTCGGTCAGGTCGGTGGTCTTGACGATCCAGCCGGAGAAATCCGCCACGCTGACGGCTACCTGCCCCGGGGTGACCGCTTCGCCGCTCTTGACCTTCAGGCCTGCTACCGTTCCATCAAAGGGCGCATGTAATTCCACATCCTCGAGCGCGGCGCGTGCAGCAGCCAGGTTGGCACGGGCAGCTTCGAACTGCGCTTCTGCCAGAGCTTTCTCGTCGGAATCGCTCCCGCCTGACAACGTATCATATTCCTTCTGAGCCTGTGCCAGTTCGGCTTTGGCGCTCTCAAGGCTGGCTTCCAGGGTGGTCCACCTGATGGCTCGGTTATAGTCAGCCCAGGCGTCATCCAGGCGTTTCTTATACTCTTTGCCGGTTCCTCTGTTGGGATTTGAATAGCGGTAAGGCTCGTAATTTGCGCGCGCTTCATCTAATTTGCCCTGTGTATAGTTCAACGCATCGCGCGTTCCCATATCAACGATTTCGGATGGGATATTGAAGTTGTCGAACTCGTACTGTGCCTTGCGGGCGCCTTCATTGGCTTCTGCCAGTTTTCCAAGCGCTGCGGCCTCGGCGCTGTCGAAGGCTAGCTGGGCCTGCAAAAAGGCTTCCTCGGCGTTGGCGAGCTCGGACTGTTTGGCCTCGCTGTTTTCCAGCCGGGCGATAACCTGGCCCTCGGAGACCTGTTCGCCTTCGGAAACCAGGACTTCGCTGACGGTGCCGTTGGCGTTGAAAGCAATGTCCACGTAGTGGATGGGCTCGAGCCGGCCTTCGGCAACAATGACGTTTTCAGCCTGCACGGTTGGGATGGGTGTGCTGACTGTATCCGCTTCAGCGCCGGCACCACAGGCGCTCAGCAGAACCCCAGAAAATACAAAAAATGATATAACGAACAACCGCTTCATGTGAGCATTCTCCTTTTCTTGCTTGATGGTTGTAAAAGTATATACGTAAGAGTCAGTCAAAAGTTTAATCTTTTTTGAACTTTTTGCAACTGTCTGAGGGAACAGATTTCTCCTGTCCACTTGACCAGTATTTGTCATGGAAAACACAGCTACCGCCACAACCGGTACGGCAAGCTTATCCGTGCTATGTGGTTCTTTGGGAATTTCCGCCGTTCGCTGCGCGAAGACGCAATGGTAGATACCCAAATCTGGACCTTTTCACCCCGCCGAACTGCAGCGGGACTAACGGCGGAGAATCCTAGAGAGCTTACTATGTTCATAATACAGTAATTTGGGCAGGTAGTCACCAACCAAAAGGTGAATTTAGAGCATGGAAAAACGAAGGGAGGCTCGGATGGATTAATTTTCTGATGGGCTGCTCCTACAAGGGGAGCAGCGCCTCGGTTGTCTCGATCGTTTCAGCCTGCAGCCTCCCGGCGGAGAGTTCGCTCATGTCCGACTGAAACCGATCCATAGTTTCGACCGGGATGCGCAAAGTCATGGTGACGTCGGCGGCGAAAGACTCCTCCAAGATCTCCCCGTGATGGGCCTCCACCAGAATGCGGATACGTTCCAGCAGATTATAGGGCAGCGCCAGCATCGCCACATAGACCTGTTGCCTGCGTGCCCGTCGGACGGCATTGACCACCATTTGGGTTGATTCTGTGTAGGCTTTAACCAGACCGCCCTTACCCAGCAGTGTACCGCCGAAATAGCGCGTGACCACAACAGCCACATCCCCCAACTCGCTGCCGTGTAACACGGCCAGCGCTGGTCGTCCCGCCGTTCCAGAGGGTTCGCCATCATCGGAGCAATAATCGTTGATGGTGTTGCCGCCGCCGATGATATATGCCGGGACGTTGTGACTGGCTTTCACAAATTCCTTGCGGATGCGCTCGATAAAATCCCGTGCCTCTTCTGCGTTGGTAACCGGGGCCAGGGTAGCGATGAAACGCGAATTGACCACTACATGTTCGCGACGGATTTCTTCGGCGGGGACGAGATAAGAGCTAGACATCTAGCGTGTGGCTAATCATCCAGCATGTGACTGGCTTCTTCGTGCATCCAGCCACGTCCGTCCTTGGTAAGCAAGACGTTGGCCTCGACGGGTCCCCAGCTTCCGGGCTTGTACTCAGCCAGGGGCGGAGTCTGATCCGTCTCCCAGGTCTGCAAAATGGGATCGATCAGGGCCCAGGCCATCTCCACTTCATCTGCGCGCGTGAAAAGCGAGGCGTCCCCTTGCAGGGCATCCAGTAGCAGGCGCTCGTAAGCTTCAGGGATGGAAGTCGGGCCGAAGGATTCCGCGTAATGGAATTCCATGTCAACAGAACGAGTTTCGGCAACGGTGTCAGGCGCCTTGGCTTCGAAGCGCAAGTGCACGCCTTCGTCCGGTTGCAGGTATAGCACCAGCATATTTGGGGTCATTTTCTGGCCGGGCGGCATGGGGAACATCGCCAGCGGCGGCTCTTTGAAACGGATAATGATCTGGGTCTGCTTTTCGGCCATATACTTGCCGGAGCGCAGGTAAAAGGGAACGCCCTGCCAGCGCCAGTTATTGATGAACAGTCGCAGCGCCGCATACGTGGGCGTGACCGAGTCTTTCTTGACGTCCATCTCGTCCCGGTAGCCCTTATATTGCGCTCGAACAGTGTTGTACTCCACCGCGTCACCGCTGATGGGCTGGATGGCGCTCAGCACCTTGACCTTTTCATTGCGTAGCGCATCGGCGTTGAACGAAGCGGGCGGTTCCATGGCGACCAGAGTCACCAGTTGCAATAAATGGTTCTGAAACATATCGCGCAGCACACCGACATCATCGTAATAACCCCCGCGGTGCCCCACGCCCACTTCCTCGGTCACCGTGATCTGAAGTGAGTCGATGTAATTGCGGTTCCAGATGGGTTCGAAGATGGTATTGGCAAAGCGCGTGAACAGGATGTTCTGCACGGTCTCCTTGCCCAGGTAGTGGTCGATGCGGTAGATCTGGTCCTCATTCAAGACTTTGTGGAGATGCTCGTTAAGTTCTTTGGCGGAATCCAGATCAGTCCCAAAAGGTTTCTCGACCACCACGCGCCGCCAGCCGCCATCTTCCTTGATCTGATGTGTTGCGTCCAGGTTAGTGAGAATAGATGGGAACAGCTTGGGCGGGATTGCCATGTAATACAACCGATTTGCCTGGCCTTCTTCGAGCGAACTTAAAAGGTCAGCCAGCTTTTCGAAACCAGCCTGGTCGTCGTATTTGCCCTGGTGGTAGTGCAGACGTGTAGCAAACAGCGACCAAACTTCTTCCGTGAATTCGTAGTTTGCATATTCGTCCAACCCGTGGCGCAGGTGCGCGCGGAATTGTTCGTCGGTGAAGGGGGTCCAGCCATAGCCGACGATGTTGAATTCTTTGGGCGTTTTGTGCTTGCGGAACAGGTTAAAGAAAGAAGGGATCAACTTTCGTTGGGTCAGGTCGCCGGAAGCGCCGAAGATAACAATAGTAGTGGAGTTACGTTCACTCATAATTTTCCTTGTGATTTACTATAACGATACCAGGACACAAATGAAAGCCATTCAGTGCTTTTTGCGTGCGTCAGTGTCCAAATTTATAATTGTGATGCCGCAGCCTCATCTACCAGCCAGGTTACCTGGCCGTCTGTGGTGTGGATGCGGTGGACGGGGAATTGTTCTGGCATAGATGCATCGTTGAATACCCGACTTAAGGTTACGGCCTTGTTTTCTCCGGTGACTAAAAATAGTATCTTGCGGGCACTATTAAAAACCACCGGAGTCAACGTGACCCGCGCTGCCGGGCGGCCTTGATAGTCCGCGGTCACGGCCAGGGTTGGGGAGCTAATCTCTACCTGCGAGCCAGGGAACAACGAGGCTGTGTGTCCATCCTCGCCCATGCCCAGTAGGACCAGGTCAAAACGCGGCCAATCCAGATCGGGATCGGCGAAATCTTTCAACGTCTGCGCATAAGCATTGGCGGCTTCGTATGGGACCAGCTCGCCTTTAACACGCAGAATGTTCTCGCGTGGGATGGGTACCTGACTCAACAAGATCTCATTTGCCTGGTAGTAATTGCTGCCCTCAGCATCCGGCGGTACACAGCGTTCATCGCCCCAGAAGACAAAGGTGTGCTGCCAGTCAACCTGATTACGATAAGGCTCGCTTGCCAGCAACCGATACAATCCAGAGGGGGTGCTTCCGCCTGACAAGGCCGCTATGAAGCGACCGCGCGTTTCGATAGCATCCAATCCTGCCCGGATGAAGTTCTCTGCTGCGATGGAGCTTAGTGCGTCATATTCTTTGAAGATGCGAAGTTCCATATTTGTACTTTCCTGGCCAGATGTGATTGTAACAGCCGTCGGGCAGAAGTTGCGACGGTGCTCAAGGTTTTCTCGGGAGAACTTGTATCGGATATCCTACTCAGGTCACCAAAGGAAACGCGTGGCACGAGGCAGAATATCTCCAGGCTGCGTTCACGTGAGTCTGTATTCATGGTTATCTCTATTATAGCCAGAAGATGGATTGTGCCAATTGGTAAAATATCCCCATGCCAACTCTCGACATTAATAAATTGCAGGCGCATCGCGCGCGGACCTTCAACCTGCCTCCACACAAAGCGCTGACTTCCCCGACCCAGGCGTTGGATTTCGTGAACGAACGCGGCTTCATCTACTTCTGGCCGATCAAAAGTATCGACTTCCCCAGCCTGTGGACCGCTGTGGCTGGCGACCGGCCGGTGCCCAACCAGCACGATGATCCCGGGCATGTAACCTGGGGCTGGAAGGATGGCGCGCTCAATAAACGCATCTGGTATTACGCCAAGGTGCTGCGCCGCAAAGCGACCATCATCTCGCTGGAGGTCGCACCTTACTTCTACGCGCTGACCGAGAATTATGGTGATTTCAAAGAAGATTACCTGATTCCCTATGAAGACGGCCGCATGCCGCAGGGTGCCAAACAGGTCTACGAGGCCATTCTGGATAACGGCCCCCTGCATACAATTGACTTACGGCGCATGGCGCGCATGAGCAATGCCAAGGACTCGGAGTTCAACAAGGCGCTCGAAATCCTGCAGGCGGACTTCAAGATCATGCCGATCGGGGTGGCGCAAGCAGGTTCGTGGAACTACGCTTTCATCTATGAGATTACGGCGCGCTACTGGCCGGATTTGCCGGAGCAGGCCCGTTATATCGGCGAAGTTGAAGCACGGGAGAAATTGTTGGGGTTGTATTTCCAGTCTGTGGGCGCAGCGCAGATGAAGGATGTGAATAAATTATTTCGTTGGGGGAACACGATCACCGAGCGGGCGGTGAGGAGGCTGGTAGAACGGAGACAAATTTCAGCAGGTGTGATGCGGGAAGATACCCTGACGGGCACACGCAAAAAAGGGGGGTGGTTGGGGTTGGTGGAGTTGGTTGAATAAAAACGTGTCACTGCGACACTATAAAACTGTGATTTATTGAAAATCCCTTACGCCCTGCGTAGCTCTCTCGCATGCTCCCCCTCGTGATCCGCGATGATGGCCAGCAGGTCCCTTACAGTCCCTTCCGGCCCCCATGGGAAGGTAATCCATTTTTCGAAATCCCCCTCAGACAGCCCGGCGATCGCTGCTATCAACCCGGCTCTGATGCCTTCCCACTCGCGCAGCACTTCTTCGAACGACATGGAAACGCGCGTACGCACCATGTCGTCATTGTGCGCATCGATTGATTTCGGAGGTAGGATGTAGGGTGCGGTTCCGGCTTTTAATGCGCGCAGGGACTTAATGGTCACCTCTTCCCAACCGGTGATGTGCGCGATGTTCTCTTTCATACTCCACCCTGGATAGACTTCCCGCTCCGGGTCGACTCGCTCCAGAACGGCGCGCATTTCCACGCGGACTTTGTCGAACCAATACATTAACTCGGTCATTGACAAATGGAGATCTCCACTGTGCCGTTGGCTTCTATTTGTGGTTTTCCATCAACCTGTGTTACCTGTCCATTGATTAGAAGGCACTTACCGTCGAAATGGCTCCAATCGCTCCCCCATACCAATAATGTGAAATTGTGATCAGGATATGGAATATCGTTACAATAAGTAGGGTTTCCGTTCATGGATGTCATATAGGTGCAGGATGCTTTTGGGAGTTTACAGGTAACCTCTTCGCCAATTCTGGTCCACGTATTTGTACAAAGGATATATTCAACGCGGGGCGTATTCGTCTTCCCGGTAGTTGGGGTGGCTTGGTGGGGCGTTTCCGTATCCAGGAGGGTTGGAGTGTTTTTTAGGTTTACACGGACGAATTCCGTTGGGAGTGAACTGATATCCCCGTTGATGACCAAGTACTCTGACGTTACCCAGCCAGAAAGATCATCAAAGGTAACCCATATCCAACTTGCGTCCTGGTTGCGTCCTCCTGCGGCTACACAAGTTCCAGCGGGCACTCCACCTAAAGCTTCGTACTGGGTGCCCGGGCCGGAGCGCACCCTAAGACTGTATTTTTCCACGCAGACGGTCAATGAGATTACGCCGCCCGGTTCAACAGCGCTTTGTGTTTCAGTTGGAATGACGGAAGTTTGTGTCGGAAATAGCGGTGCCTGTGTAGGGGTTGCTATAGATATGTTACATCCTGTGAGCAATAATAAGATAAATGACAATTTGCAAAAGGTACGCATGTTAGCCTCTTATACACTGAGTTTAGCAATTGCCTTATGTCGTCACAAGTGTCATTTATCCTTTTCTTGATGAAGTCGTCTGCAGACTTACTTTGGAATCAACTCATTTCCCCGACAGGGATGAAAAATCCCCCATTATATACTACAGGAAAAACTGACCTGACTAAAACAGGACTTTTGAGACGATCACACCGAAAATGATGAACAGGAAAACCAGTCCGGATTTCATTGAAATCAGGGTGGATAAAAAACCACTGGTCTCCTTAACCCCATCGATCAAAGCGTCAACAGATTGATACTCGTTCATGATAACGAACCTCCTGCTATAAATTTGGTCGGGATGATAACCACCCGATATTAGCATGACGGTCAAGTCGATAGAATGTGATGGGGAAAAACTGAAATTTGTTTACAGATTTGAAAGCCGCTTTTATTGATTTCCCCAAATGCTATATTACGCTGGCAGTGTCCGTTTTATCAATCCGCCTGGAAATTTATACTGGTTAATGAATAATTTTGGCGGACCTGTTTCATATCGGTATTTAAAACATATAAAAAGGTTGTAACCACCTCGGGATCGAAAAGAATGCCTGAGTTCTGCTTCAATTCATCGATGGCTTCTTCATGACTAACCGGTCTTTTATAAGGTCTATCATCCCGCATGGCAGAATATGTGTCGACCACACCGATGATGCGTGCGCCCAGAGGAATCTGCTCCCCTTTCAGGCCGTGTGGATAACCGGAGCCATCATATCTCTCATGACTGTATTCAATGAGCGGGGCTACATCTGTTAATTTTTTGATTGAAGCAACAAGGCGCGCCCCGTGTATGGTATGCCCGCGAATGATTTCCCATTCAGCCTCATCAAGTTTTCCGGGTTTTTTCAAAATAGAGTCCGGGATGCCGATCTTGCCAATATCATGTAACAACCCCCCCCAGTAGATTGCCTGCGCTTCCTGATCTGTGCAGCCCATGAGACGGGCTGTATAGGCAGCCCATTCAGCGATCCGTTGGCTGTGGCTGCTGGTGTAGGTGTCCCGCATATCAATCGCATTTGCCAGCGTCACAACGGTCTGAACAAAAGTGTTTTCAAGATCTTCGTACAAGCGGGCATTTTCGATGATCACTGCGGTTTGATTGGCCAACGTTGACAGGGTAACTTCATCATCCAGGGAATAGGCCTGTGCGGAACGTTTTGAACCCACAATAATGAAGCCGACCAGTTCACCTTTAGAGGTAAGCGGGATAAGCAATTCGGCTGGAAATTCATTTAAATAATCCAACTCTTTTTTCCACATCGCTTTGAAAATGGGGTTGACGCTCAAATCGTTTTTAGAGAGGATTTGATTCTGATGGCCGATCCATTTGACGACAGGATGATTCTGGCTGAACTCCATGGCCGGAATTTTAGGTGCACCCTTTTCAGCATGCAGGTGAAAGCTGTTGTCACTGTTGCGTTTGATGAATATGGCTGCATGACCAATATGCATTGTCTCGACTAAATCCGATAAAATGATCTGAGTGATCTTATCCAGATCCAACAAAGAGGCGGTCGTCTGGCTCAATCGTTGCAGCATCAAGGTGGCGTTATATTTTTCTCTATAAAACAGACGATCAATCCATGATTGAGCGGATTCGCGCAGAGGCGAGATAATTACAGCGGTAAGAAAGGCAACAATTGCCGATAATAAAAATATCCTTCCCCCTGAAAATGCTTCAACAACATTCAGGGTCAGTGTAATGACCAAAAAATAAACAAGCCCCAGGATTGCGGTAGTGATTGAATACAGTAATCCGAGGCGGACTACAATTTGGATGTCAAGAAGTTTATGGCGGAGAACAGCATACGCAATCAGCATTGCTGAGATTGTATTCGCGGCGATGTCGATTGGATATTTGCCCCAATCGGTAAAGTTTATAAATGTGGCTAAAACGGTAATAGACAGAGCCAGTATCAAATACCGAAACCGGTTTCGTTGGTTGGTGTCACTGGTTCGAGCGTATCCGTTGGTTAATTCTGCCAGATTGAAAAAGTTCAGACTGTATCCAGGAATAGCCACGAAGAACAATAATGGTCCGAATTCATAATGTAACTTCCCACCATCAAGTGCTGCATCCTTGATTAATAAAGGAGTGAACAGACTTATAGGGATTAAGAATATGCAGTATATAAAAGCAAGCGGTGCCCAATTTCTACGAAGGCCGAATAACGCTTCAACAAAATAAAATATTGCGATGGTCATGATGATGGGAGCGATGGTCATGATTCGAAACCATGGCAATACCTCCACCCATCCACTTAAAGTCATAAAAGCGCTGACAGACCAGAGGAACATCGCCAACAGATAGATTTGAAAAATCCTTTGCAGGCGTGTCCTCGGTTTAGATTGTACGACGATTAACTCAAGTGCCCCGAAGATAATGGCACCTAATATAGGGGGCAGATAAGTTAATGCATCATCTAGGTTCATGGCGTTCCGGGCAGATTTCCTTTTAATGCTTGTAAATGTTTCATGACCTGGTCCGACGGTTGCATATGCGGAGGCTTGATGTGGGCAAGATCAGCCCCCTCCTGTTGTTTTTGTTTTATGTAGGCGTCGAACGA
>JBAVJG010000671.1:0-4232 GCA_049687655.1 Anaerolineales bacterium
GCTTTTTCTCGCGGCCCAATCATGTGTTGTTTTGATTTTATCTATAACAATAAAGTTCTCGCTTCTAAGTCGATAACTTTCTGGACGAAAATCTTTTGTATTTCGAATCAGATCAATTTCAACCCAAGAATATTTTGGATATCGTTTTTGGTCTTGTAAAAATCGGAATGGAATCGGGTACATTCGAATCCATTTTTCTCCATTCAATAATCCTGCTGTACAAACTAATTCTGTATAACTGCGCGATGGCAAAGGGTATGTTTTGACAGTTATTAAAACCCTGGCTGTATCTATTCAGCCGGAAAAGCAGCTAGGAAGGCTGGACGGAAAGGCGAACCGGAAAGGGCATTGAAAAGCGCATCCAGTACCCGTTGCCCATTTTTTCGAGCGGTAGAGATGTAACTACGAATGTAACCGAAAGCATCAGCGCCATTTTGGCTTCGAAAACCGCCGGATACTTTCTGATGCACCTTGGCCATGCGAATATCACGTTCTGCCAGGTTATTGTCAAACGGAACCTTGACATCATACATAAACGCCAGGATTTTCTTGCGATGGTTTCTCAATCGGCTGAGCAGGTTTGTCGCTGTAGATTGTTTGACCCTGCCTCGCTGTCCTTTTCGTCTTATATTGGGCGGGTTGGCTTGCTCCCCCTGCGTGACGAATTGTTCATAGCGCGTCTCGAAGTCAGTAACTTGCTCAGGTAGAAGCGCGCTTCGATGCTCTTGCTGGGCTGCATCCACGGCTTGTTTGATATCCAGCAACAGGTCAAGCAGTTCGCTTGCCCAACCTTGTTGACGCTGTTCAACGAGAAAAACCAGTTCGCGGATGAGATGCGCATTGCACAAGCTATGCCGAGCCTGTTCATACTTCAAATATGGTTTCCAAAAATCATGAACACTCCAACCGGTGCGCTTCGGCAAAATACCGATCGCATCCATCGCTTGTGTGCCACGTTTTGGATGGATCTCGCAGAGAGTACCTTGCTTTGTGCTGGCAGAATGCAGCCAATGCAACTTGCCAGAAATTTTCATGCCGGTCTCATCGAAATGAACGGGTTCTTCAGTTGCGACGAGATAGCCGCGAATCTCTTCATGCACTGGCTTGACCTGCTCTGCCATTCTTTGGTTAACCGCCGGAATGGTTCCATTGGAAACAGGCTGTCCGTATAAGTCTTGCATGATCTCGGCCGTGCGTTCCATCGGGATAAAGTGATACTGATTGAAATATACCATCTGCGCCCCGATGCGCGGCCCATATTGGGTGGGTTGGCTCACGCTCGCTGGGAATTCGGCCATGTTCTCTGTACCACACGCAGGGCAGACCTTCTCTTCCACCTGATGCTCGGTCACTTCCAACTTGATTTCGGCGGGTATATCAAACACCTGCCGTTTAACGACCCGTTTCGACGCAATCTCTTCCAATGACCCCGCACAAGCACGGCAGCGTTTCACCGGATGCACCGTCACATGATCCGGCTTCTCCACTGGTTCCAGGCGCGCCCCAATATGACCGATCTGACCTCCGGCTTTCTTGTTACTTTTATGCCGCTTACGGCTCTTGACCGGCTTTTTCAACCCATCACTGGAGGGCGGTTTGCTGCTGTTATGGCTGTCTTTATCCAACTGATCTTCCAATGCTTGTATGCGCGCCTCAAGTTTCTGGACGATCCTGATTACAAAATCATAGACCGCATCTTCACCCTGAGCATAAATTGCTTGCATTTCTTCTCGGCTGGGTTTTATACTTTCGCTCATGCCTAAAATTATCACTGGCGTTTGTATGATTAGCAATAGCTTTTTATTTGATTTTCGTTATGGCTGAATAGATACATTGGAATTAGTAATTATCGCAGCTCCCCAGCCCATCCCCTGAACACCTGAGAACATAATAATAACCAACTCAAGTTGCTACCTTGAGATGAAAGGGTAGAAAAATCCATGAGTATCCGGTACATTTGGGTATCCCAACACCAAAGAACAGGAGTTACTCATGGATACCCAAATTATAGTCATTTTTTGTCTGTGTGCCGACATGCTTAAGTCCTTACATCATTACGAAGATCCACAATGCCAAATGAGCGATGCGGAAGTGATGACCACTGCGATTGTGGCGATGTTGTATTTCAAAGGCAACTTTTCTATGGCCAGCCGTTTTCTGTATAGTGAAGGCTACATTCCGAACATGTTAGGCAAGAGCCGTTTCAACCGTCGTTTGCATCGCGTTTCCGATCTGCTCCTGACCTTGTTTTTGCGCTTGGGTGAAACCTGGAAAAAGCTCAATGAAAGGTCAGCCTATGTGATTGACAGCTATCCGGTCATGGTGTGCGACAATTACCGCATCCAACGTTCGAAAATCTATCAAGGTGAAGACTACCGCGGCTACATTCCGAGCAAAAAACGCTATTTTTATGGTCTGCGCATCCACATTCTAGTCACTGAGCAGGGCGAACCGGTTGAATTCTTCCTCATGCCCGGCGCTTTCAGTGACACTAGTGCCTTGGCGCTCTACAAATTTGATCTGCCAGAACATTCCTGGATCACTGGCGATAAAGCCTACAATGACTACACCATTGAAGATATGATGCGCGAAGCCGGTCTGGAACTCTTGCCGCTTCGAAAGAAAAATTCGTTACGTCCTGTGCCTCCTTACATGTATTACTTGCAATCCACCGTACGCAAGATCGTGGAAACTACTGGCAGCCTGATTGAACGCTTGCTGCCGAAATCCATTCACGCTGTTACTGCCAAAGGATTCGAATTGAAAGTGGCGCTTTTCGTCCTGGCTTGCTCCATCAACTTCCTTTGGTAGCAACTTGGGTTATCTAATATTTTATCAACTTTATCTTATTTTTTTCTAGATTATTTCTTATGATGTTCTTAATCTTTTATTTCACGACTATTTTACTTTTTCAGCACTTGTAGGAGGTGTCTTCTTGTTCAACGTTCATAGTTAAATGCGAAAAAGCATTTGATCCAATATTCTGATTTCTTCACTATCGAAAATAAATCTTAAAAAAATTTGCAAGCACCGATCAATATAGAATCTGAAACAGGCATAACACTGCTATACTCTGAATGTTCTGAGTATGGCAGTGCTAAAATGCGTGCCTTGCAATTGTGAATAAATTCCATAAAACCTTGGAGTAAAGTGCAGGAGGTACAGGAGGTACATACTTAAATGAGAGAGCCCGAAATCAGCGGGCTGCAACCATCCCACTCATTTCGGTATCTTTTCACTATCTTCGTAATCTCTAAATTAAAAAAACCTAATATTGCAAAACCTTTTACGGCCACTTTCGTCATGAAAATAAGCCTTAATTACTAACAAATTAATAAATTAATAGTATGATAGTTTATGATGCAAATATTCAAGAAGATCAAAGATAAAGATTTTATTCATGCTTGGAAAAAAGATATTACTCATCGATGATGACCCCGATTTCCTGCAATTAACTAGCCATATCTTCGAGAACGCCGGAGCTCATGTTATCATGGCCCGCGATGGCTTGGAGGGAATCAGCAAACTATTTACCCATCGCCCAAACCTGATCATCCTGGACGTTATGATGCCTGGGCAAGATGGGTTCGAAGTATGCCAGAGAATCCGGCAGATTTCGAATACCCCGTTGATCATGCTTACAGCTCTCAATAATGAACAAGAGATATTAAAAGGTTTAGATGCTGGAGCAGATGATTTCCTGTCGAAACCTTTCAATTCAGAAGTGCTGCTGGCGCGTGCCAAGGCAGTTCTGCGCCGTAGTGAACAAAGCAACGGACACCAAACCGTACTGAATTATGATGACGGCCGTCTGAAGATTGATCTCGAAAAACATCGTGTTCTGATCAAAGGCAAACAGGTCAAGCTCACCCCGGTAGAGTTTCGATTGCTGACTTATCTGGTAAGTAATACGGGCAAAGTGCTCTCTTTCGTGCAAATTCTGGATAATGTATGGGGAAGTGAATACAAGGGGAACGATGATTACGTTCACGTATATATCTCTCAATTGCGAAGAAAAATAGAACTGGATACAAAAAATCCGCGTTATATTCTCTCTGTCCATGGAGTCGGATATCTCTTTGAAAAGCAAGTTTACGATTTTTAAACTGAAGTATGTTTGTTAAGGGGGGGTAGTTCTAATCACATAGGGAGTTACTTAAAGCATCATGAAAATCACATACCGATGAGAATAGAGAAACTCCCTTTATTTCATCTATTACTTTTAGGAGTTA